>JBCBKN010000290.1:0-6227 GCA_038521775.1 Pseudomonadota bacterium
GATCACCTGGCGCACCCGGTCCAGCGCCTCGATCTCGCCGGCAACATCGAGGATGAGGTCGTTGCCGCCGCCCAGCAGACGCCCGGCCTGCATTTTCGCATCCGCCGCGGCGATGGCCGCAGAGACCGCATCGGCGGTGATGCCGAGGGCCGCTGCCCGCACCGGATCGAGCCGGACGAGCACCTCCTCCTCGCTCAGCCCGAAAAGATCGACAAGCTTGGTGCCCGACACGCCGCGCAGCCGGTCGCCCAGCTCCTCGGCATAGCGCGAGGCAATCGACATCGGCACCCCGTCGCGCGCCGGGCTCAGCGCAATGATCGCGGCAAAGGCACCGGTGCCGTCGGAATCGAATTCCGGCGCCAGAACGCCCTCGGGAAACCGCGCCCGCGCATCGTCGAGCGCATCGCGGATTTCCGACCAGACCGTCTCGATCACGCCGTCCTGCACACGGTCCGACAGCTCGATACGAATGATCGACACGCCGGTCGCGGAGGTCGACTGGATGGTGTCGACCTCGGGGATCTCGCGCACCACCTCTTCGATCTCGGCGGTCACCAGTGCCTCGACCCGCGCCGGATCGGCCCCCGGATAGACGGTTGTGACGGTGGCAAAGAGATTGGTGATCGTGGGGTCTTCCTGCCGGCCGATCGAGAGGAGGGAGGAGGCGCCGGCGGCCAGGATGACCAGAATGGCAAGGGCGACCAGCCGCGGCTGGCGGAAGGTGAGCGTGGTCATCAGCCCTGCTCCTCGTCGCGCGTGGTCTGGCTGACGCGGTCACGCTCCATCACCACCGCCTGGCCCGGAACGACCCGGTGCGGACCGCCGGTGACCACCTGCATCCCCGGCGCCAGGGTGCCGCGCACAAACGCACGCTCGGCCTCGGCATGCAGGATCTCAACCGCCTCTGCGGCGATCACGGGGCCCGCATCGCCCTTGGTCACGGTCATCACCTGCCAAAGCCCGCGCGGCCCGTCGCGCAGGGCGCTGATCGGCAGCCAGAAGCCCGCCATCTCGATCCGCTGGGTCAGACGCAGCTCGCCAACCGTGCCAAAGGCGGGCAGCGTGTCGCCGGCAAGCGTCAGCAGCAGCATGCGGGTGCGGGTTGCGGGGTCGAGATCGGGCAGGATCGAGCTCACCTCCGCCCGCACGACGCGGGTGCCGAAGCGCACCTCCAGCCTCTCGCCCAGGGCCAGCGCATTGGCAAGCGCGGGGCTGACCCCGACCCGGAATTGCGGCGCGTCGGCCTGCATCAGCGAGAGCACCGGCTGGCCGGCCGCAAGGCTGACGCCGGGATCGCGGGTGCGCGCGGAGATCGTTGCCCCGAACGGTGCGCGCAGCTCGGCCTTGTCGAGCCGGATGTCGATGGCCACGAGCCCGGCCTCGACCTCGGCGATCCGCGCCTCAAGCTCGGCCAGCGAGAGCGAGATCGAATCGAGCGACTGATCCGAGGCAAACCCCCGGTCATTGAGCGCATTGCGGCGTTTTTCGGTGCGGCGGGCAAGCTCGGCCTGCGCCTCCAGCGCCGTGCGGGCGGCCAGAAGCTGCGCCCGTTCGGCATCCAAAAGCCGGGTGTCGAGCTTGGCCAGTAGCCGGTTCTGGGCCACCACATCGCCTTCATCGACATGGATCTCGGCAAGCGTGCCGGGGTTCTCAAACCCCAGATCGATGCTCTGCGCCGCTTCGATCTGGCCGGTGAACCGGCGCGTGACGTCATAGCCGGTCTCGCCGATCAGCGTCATCGTGGTCACCGGCATGCGCGGTGCGGCCTGCGGGCGCTCGGCCAGCTCGGCGCGATCGGCAAGCACGCCACGGCCCCCGATGATGAGCGCCATCGCACCCCCAGCAACGGTCAGCGTGATGATGATGGTGGCAATCCGGCCCAGGGCGGTTCTGATCCGACCGGGCTTGCGCGGCGTAAGGCGAGACATCAGGGCGCTCCTCACGAAGTAAGAGTTGCTTACTTATGTAATAGGCTCTAACTTTTTTCAAGCGTGAGGAGTTGAAGAAATGTCGCCCCTGCCGGATCAGGCGCCCAAGCCCTATCACCACGGCGATCTGCGCAGCCATCTGGTCGAGGTGGTGCGCGAGCTTGTTGAGCGTGACGGGCCCGACGGCTTCTCGGTCGCCGAGGCCGCACGGCGCGCGGGCGTCAGCTCGGCCGCGCCCTACAAGCATTTCCGCGACCGGGCCGAGCTGTTGAGCGCGGTGGCACTCGATGCCATGGGCCGGTTGCGCGCGCAGATGGAGGCGCGGTCGCAGGAGTTTCCCAAGGGCTCGATCGCGGCGGTGGCAGCCCTCGGCAAGGCCTATATCGACTTTGCGCATGGCGAGCCGGGCATGTTCCGGCTCACCTTCGGTCTGACTGAGGGGCAGGACGAAAACGATGCCCTGATGGAGATGGGCCAGTCGACCTTTGCGATCGTCAAACGCAGCGTGTCAGACTGCCTGGGCCGGCCGGCAACCGACCCGCAGGTCGAGCGCAGCGCCTATCTTTTGTGGACCATCGTGCATGGCCATTCCTTCCTGGGGATCGATTGCAAGAATGCCCGCGAGGTCGCCTCGCTTGACGATTGGGAATTGCTGATGGCCGCAGGGTACGCGTTCCTCGGTGCGGATGTAGATACGGGTACGGATGAAGATGCGGGTGCGGGCGGCGGCTAGCGCGGCGGCGTGGCCGAGGCCCGGGCAAACACCCGATGCGCGCCCAGATCGGCGCTGCGATCGCCGCTGATCAGACGCTCGTAATGCTCAAAGATCGTCTCGGTGCCGAATGACGGGGTGGCCGCGGCGTCATGGCAGCCCGTGGCCGGATCGAAGACCAGCATCGGTTCTGTGGCATAGTAATGCGCGATCCGCGCAAGCTCGGCCTTTGCGCGCAGCCGGGGCGAGATGCGGCCCAGCGCGCTCAGCCCCCGCGCAATGCCGCTGATCAGCCCCACCGGCACGTGGCGAAACCGCGCCGGGCGGCCCAGCCGGTCAAAAAGCCAGCGCCCCAGATCGCGCGGCGTGACCGCCGGGCCCGGCCCGCCGATCGGCAAGATCCGGTTTTCGCGGTCCGGCATGCTCAGGCAGCCGACGAGAAACTGCGCCAGATCGGCATCGCCGATCGGCTTGCAGGCGGTCAGCTCTCCGTTGCCAAAGAGCAGATAGGGCTTGCCCTCTTGAACCCGCGCCACCTGTCCCGACAGCGATTTGAAGAAAGCGGTGGGCCGCACGATCGAATAGGTCATGCCGGAGGCGATCAGCTCGGCCTCCATCGCCAGCTTGGCCCGCTGAAAGGCAAGCTGGGGGCGCTGCACACAAAGTGCCGAGAGCAGAACCGCCCGCGACGCCCCGGCATCTTGGGCGGCCGAGACCGCGTGGGATGTGGCCTGGTGGTCGATCTGCCAGGCCTCCTCGGGCAATCCGCTGCGTGAGGCAAGGCATGAGATCACCGCAGGAATGCGAAGGCCGGCCAAGGCGGTGTGAAACGCGTCCGGCCCGGCGGTCAGATCGATCTCGCGCAGCTTCGCACCGGCCGGCAGGGTCTGCGCAAGCCGCCGGGCGGCGGGCGAGGCCCGGACAAGGCAGAGCGTCTCATACCCGGCTGCGCTGAGCGCGGCGAGCGTGGCCTGCCCGATGGTGCCGCTGGCGCCAAGCAGCAGCACCGGCCCGGAGTTAGGGTCAGGCGTCAAAAAACACCGTCTCGCCCTCGCCCTGGACCACGATGTCAAAGCGGTAGCCCTGCACGTCGCCCTCGACACCCTGCTTTTGGGCGAGCAGCGTTCCGCGCCGATGCGGCGGCACCCGCGACAGGACCGGATCGGCGGCATTGGCGGCCGCCTCCTCGGGAAAATAGATCCGGGTCGAAAGCCCGATATTGATGCCGCGTGCCACGATCCAAAGCCCGATCTGCGGGGCCAGAACCGTGCCGCCCGGCTCGGCCACAGCGCCGGGCCGCACGGTTTCGATCACCCACTCACCGCTGTCGAAATCCGAGGCCGCGCGCGCCCAGCCGCGAAACCCCGGCCCGTCGAACCGGCCCTCGGCATCGGCCTGCCAGCTTTCGACCAGCACATCGGTGATGGGCGCGCCGATCCCGTCAAACACCCGGCCCGAAATGCGGATCCGCGGGCCCGCCCCGGCAATATGGTTGGAGAAATTCCGCTCGAAGATCTCGAACCCCGCCTGGGCCGGCACCAGCCCGATATGAACATAGGGTCCGGCGGTCTGGGAGGGCGTTTCGGTCAGGCTGGTGCTGCGGCGCGGCATCAGTTCCCCTCCGGCCGGTTTTCAAACATCGTCGAGCGGCGGCCGCGCAGCACGATGTCGAACCGATAGGCCAGACTGTCGAGCGGGATGGCCGCGTTCATGTCCAAGGGCGCGACGAGCTGGTCGCGCGCCGCCTCGTCGGGCAGGGTGCTCAGGATCGGGCAAAGCGGGATCAGCGGGTCGCCCTCGAAATACATCTGGGTGATCAGCCGCTGGCCGAAACCGGACCCGAAGACCGAAAAATGAATATGCGCCGGCCGCCAGGCATTGGGCCCGTTCTCCCAGGGATAGGGGCCGGGGCGCACGGTGCGGAACTCATAATACCCCTCGGCATCAGTCAGCACACGACCGCAACCGCCGAAATTCGGATCGATCGGCGCAAAATAGGTGTCGTTGCGGTGCCGGTAGCGCCCGCCGGCATTGGCCTGCCACACCTCGACCAGGGTCTCCGGCACTGGGCGGCCGGACTGATCGCGCACCTGACCATGCACCAGGATGCGCTCGCCGATCGCGCTCTCTCCGGGTGCTGCAAAATTGATCAGAAGATCATTGTCGCGCGCGCCGAGCTCGGCCACCGAAAAGCGCGGCCCGGTGTTTTCCAGGAGGCTGGGCTTGACCGAGGCCAGCGGCAGCCGCGGCGAGCGGGTGACAGCGGTCTTGTAGTCAGGCGTGAAGGCGGGCGGGTGGCGCGTGCGGTCGCGGGGATAGAGCGGTGCGTCCTGCGCGGGAGGGTCAGCGGGTGAATTGCGCAACATTCTTGGCATCTCCCATCAAGGTGGCGGTCCATATTGCACCTCACGCCGGCGATTGGAAAGCGCGGGCCCAGTTCTGATAGGGCGCGGGCGGGTCACGCAGGATCTCATCGACCGGACCTTGCGCCATGGCGCGGCCCTGATGGAGGACCAGAACCCGGTCGCAGATGGCCCCGACAACGTCGAGATCATGGCTGATCAGCAACAGCGCCGCCCCGGTCTGGGCCTGCACCTCCATCAGCAGGTTCAGGATCTGCGCCTGCACCGAGACGTCGAGCGCCGAGACCGGTTCATCGGCCACGATCAGCGCCGGCGCGCTGACAATGGCGCGGGCAATGGCAATGCGCTGGCGCTGCCCGCCGGAAAACTCATGCGGAAAGCGCGGTGCCGCATCGGGCAGACCGACCGAGGCCAGCGCTGCCTGCGCCCGCTGCGCGCGGGCCTGCCGCGCAACGCCCATGGCCAGCAGCGGCTCGGCCACCGACCAGCCCGCGGGCCGGCGCGGGTTGAGCGAGCCCATCGGGTCCTGAAACACCATCTGGAACCGGGCGCGGGCATGGCGGCGTTCAGTGGGGCTCAGCGCCCAGGGGTCCTGCCCGGCGATCTCGACCTTGCCGCTGTCGGGCCGCTCCAGCGCCATGGCGATCCGCGCCACGGTGGATTTGCCCGAACCGCTTTCGCCCACCACGCCCAGGGTTTCGCCCACGGCAAGCGTCACATCGACGCCGGACAGTGCCGTCAGGCGCGGGGCAGGACCGTAGAGCCGCCGCCGCGGCAGGGCGTAGCTTTGCACCACGCCGCTCAAACACAGGGCCGGAACCGCGCCTTTGGCCTGGGTCGGGGGCCGGGTCATTGCGGCCCCGCGATGCGAACGCATCGGGCCGCGCGGTCGGGACCACACGCGCGCATCTCGGGCCGGGCCCGGCCGCATTCGGCGATGCCCAGCGCGCAGCGGCCATGAAACCGACAGCCCGGCGGCAGGTCGCGCAGGTCGGGCACCATGCCGGGGATGGCCGGCAGCGCGCAGCGTGGCGCCCCGGCTGGGCGGGGCCGGGGCCGCGCAGCGATCAAGCCCTGAGTGTAGGGTTGTGCGGGATCGGCCAGCACCGCGCCGGCCGGGCCTTCCTCCACCAGATCGCCGGCATAAAGCACCTGCATCCGCTCGGCCACCCGCTCCATCGCCGCGAGATCATGGCTGATCAGGATCAGCGCCATGCCGCGGGC
>JBCBKN010000291.1:0-6218 GCA_038521775.1 Pseudomonadota bacterium
GGCGATGGCCGAGCTTTCGTGACGCGGCATGATCCGCCCGATCAGCCGCGCGACACGCCCGCCCAGGATCAGGCCGGGCCCCAGGCAGAGCAGGGCCGCCAGGCCGCCCGGCAGCGTTGCACCCGTCAGGGCGACGACGGCCAGCTGCACCGCATAGCCGGTAAGCCCGAAGGCGGTGAGCGTGCCGGCCAGCCAGATGGAGAAGGGCACACGGCCGATGCCGAGCCAGGACAGGGCGCCAGCCATGGCCCCCGCTTGGGTGGCCGGGGCGCCGGGCGAACCGGCTGCATCGGGCTCGGCGCTGCCAAGATCGGGCTCTGCCCCGGCATCGAACGCCGTCTCGACATCCGCATCAAAGGCAGCGTCGATCTCTGCGGACACTGCCGCGTCCATATCAAGCTCAGCGCCCGTGGCATCGGCATCCAGCGCCGGACCCTCGTCTCCGATCAGCGTGAGGCCCAGCGCCAGCAGCACCAGCTCCAGGATCAGCAGCCCCAACACCACGCCGATCGCAATCGCAAAGGGCTGCATCCCAGGGTCGAGAAGAAACCCGATCAGGTCCATATCACCACTCCACTGGCCAGATACGGCAAAAAATGCTGTATTGTGCATTGAATACACGTATAATGCACATATAGTGCAATTCAGGCGATTTGAGAAGAGGGTGAGACCCGAAAATGATCCTCAGACAGCAGATTGCGGCGGCGCGCGGATTGTTGGGCTGGACGCGGCAGGACCTGGCCGATGCATCGGGCGTGTCCTTGCGCACGGTTGCCCGGTTCGAGGCCGGGGAGGGCGATATCACCTCCGCAAAGCTGGGCGCGTTGGAGGCGGCATTGCTGAACGAAGGGATTGGCTTCATCGATGGCGGCGTGGTTCTGGCGCGGTTGAAACGGGCCGCCGGGCCGGGCCCTGTGTGACGCCTATTGGGGCATGACAGGCCCCGTGCCGGTCGCGCGATATGCTTGACGCCCAGAGGGGCAGCGATTACCTCGAAGCCGACGCGGGTATAGCTTAATGGTAAAGCCCCTGCCTTCCAAGCAGGTTATGTCGGTTCGATTCCGTCTACCCGCTCCAGCCATCAGCGTGAGCCGAGCGTGACGGACACCTGAAAAACGTTGTTTTTCAGTGGGATGACTGTCGTCGGTGCGGTGAGGTCTCTGTGCTAGGCTGCGCCGAACACATCAGCGGACAGCACCATGATCAAAGCCGTTTCAGGCCGTATCCCGGCGCGCGGGGTCGTCTATTTTTTCCTTCTGCTGGCCCCCATCCTGTGGGGCGGCAACTTCGTTGTCGGCCGTGCATTGGGCGATGCATTGCCTGGTGTCTGGCTCAATTTCCTGCGCTGGGTGCTGGCCGCGCTCCTTCTCTTGCCCTTTCTGGGTGCGAGCCTCTGGCGGGTGCGCTGTGCGGTCTGGCGTCGCCTGCCGGCGCTGACCCTTCTTTCCATGCTCGGGCTGGTGGGGTTCAACAGCTTTCTTTACAGCGGGTTGAGCGAGGCGAGCGTGGCCGCGGCCGCCCTTTCCTTTGCGGCGGCACCGTTTTTGGTGCTCACGCTCGACGCGCTGGCCCGCGGGAAGGCGCCCGCCCTTGCCCCCATGGGGTTTGCTGCGATCTGCATGGCGGGCACGGTCATGCTGCTGGCCGACGATCTTGCCGCCGCGCGCGTCTCGGTCTGGGCCACCGCGATGCTGGTTGCGGCCGCGCTGGCCTTTGCAACCTACAGCGTGGCGCTGCGCCATATGGCCCGCGATGTGCCGAGCGGGGCGGGCTTTTTCGCCCAGATCCTGATCGCGCTGCCCATTCAGCTCGCGCTTGCGCTGCTGACGGCGCCGGAGGCCATCATCCTGCCCAGCGACTGGAAGGTCTGGGCCGGGATAGCCTATGTCGGCGCCTTCGCCGCCGCCCTGGCCTTTGCGGTCTGGTCCGAAGGGCTGCGCCATGTCCGCGGCGAGGAGGCCGGGGCCTTTCTCGCGCTGGTGCCGGTGTTTGCGGGCCTCTTCGGGTGGCTCCTTTTGGACGATGCAACCGGGCTTGCCGAGCTTGCGGGCTTTGCACTTGTCACGCTTGGCGCGATTGCGATGGGCTGGACCCCCGGCCGGCTGCACCGAGAGTGACCTGCTGGCCGCGCGGAGGGACTTGCGCGGCCGATGCCGGTTGGTTTGAGGCGCGAGTTGGCGCCATCGGGGCTCGCGCTGCCGGCCACGCGATCGCGACCCGCGCTGCCGGCCACGGGATTGCGATCCGCGCTGCCGGGCGCCTCGGCGCTTGGGCATGGCTTCCGCACTCGGACGTAGAGGCGCTCTCCCATGGCGCGATTCAGGATGCCTTGAGATCTCCTCCGCACGACTGCGGTCACGTCGACATTGGCCGCAGGCCCTGCCTCAGCGCGGGCAGGTGAGCCTCGTGCAGTCAATGCGGCTGGCCAAGCCGTGGATGCGTCAAGATCTCCCAGCAGGCCCAGGTCCGGCGGTCCAGGCTATCAGATCAGCACGCAATCTCATGTGCCGCACCGCTGTAGCGATCGAGCCAGTCGAGCAGCTGGTCTTCGGTCAGCGGTTTGCTGATCCCGTAACCTTGGGCAAAATCGCAGCCGAGCGCGCGCAGGCGTTGAAACTGGGCCGGCGACGACACGCCCTCTGCCACAACCTTCAGCTCCATCCCGCGGGCCAGCCCGACGATTGCCGCCAGGATTTTGGCCTGGCGTGGCTCCTCGATCCCCGAAACCAGGGACCGGTCGATCTTGAGGCCCGTGAAGGGAAGTGCGGCAAGCTGCGACATCGAGGAATAGCCGGTGCCGAAATCGTCGATCAGAATGCCCAGGCCATGGCCTGCGAGATGCGCGATGGTCTCGACCGCCCGGTCGCTTTCCCCTTCAATGAGGGTGGTCTCGGTAACCTCGACCGAGACCGCCGCCGGCGGCAGCCCCCGGTCGGCGATGGCCGCAACCAGACGCGAGGCATAATCGGGTTCGCGCAGCGAATGCGCCGAGGCGTTCACCGTGAGCCGCGGCAGCCAGCCGTCGCGGCGCGAAATCTCGGCCAGACGGTCGAGCGCCTTGCGCGTGATCTGCCAGTCGATCTCCTTGATCAGCCCGGTCGATTCCGCCAGCCCGATGAAATCATCCGGGGCGATGACACCGTCGCTGTGATGCTGCCAGCGCGCCAGCGCCTCCAGCCCCGCAATGCGCCCGGTTGCAAACTCCAGCAGCGGTTGGAAGACCGGGGTGAACGCCTCCGTCTCGATCGCCCGAACGATCTCATTGCGCAAGTGATGCTGCCGCTCGACGATGTTGCGCATCGTGCCATCGAAGCTGCGCACCATGTTGGACCCGGCGCGCTTGGCCTCATGCAGCGCAATGCCCGCATTGCCCAGCAGGCGGCGCGGATCGGTCGTGTCGCGATCGGAAAACGCAATCCCGATCGACGCGCCGACGCTGACGGACCGGTCGTCGATCACCACTGGCTGGCGGATCTTGTCGATGACGCTTTCGGCCATTGCAATCGCGTTGCGCACCGCATTGACCGCGCCAAAGCGCATTAGGATGATGAATTCATCCCCCCCGGCGCGGGTCACAAGATCGTCGTTGCGCACAACCCCGCTGAGGATCTTTGCAACATTGCACAGCACCACATCGCCGGCAGAGGCGCCCAGCGTCGCATTGATCTCCTTAAACCGGTCGAGATCGATATGCATGACGCACAGACGCGACTGCGCCGGGCCAAGCGACAGCATCCGGCTGAGCAGGGCATCGGCGAGTTTCTTCCGGTTCGAGAGGCCGGTTAGCGGGTCGTGCAGCGCAGAATGCGCCACCCGCTCGGCCATTGCGCCAAGCTCCTCATTCTTGCGCTGCATCGCGGCATTTGCAGTCTCGAGCCGGTCGAGCGCGTCATTCACGCTGTATTGCGCCGGCCAGAAGATCGCCAGCCCCTCGACCACGATCAGTGCCACGGCCATCAGCAGCGCAAGATCCTCAAGTCGAACGAGGCGGTCGGCCCGTGCAACTGCATCCGCCTGAAAGATGGTCACAGCCTCATTGAGGCTCCAAAGGAGCGCATCCGTGTCGACCGCGCGCAGATCCGTCAGGCGGACCGCCGGGTCGGCCCCGCGTCGCAGCTCCGCCTCCAGAGCCTCGGCCAAAGTGATGAAGGCCCGGCTGCGCGCATCCAGCCCGGTGTCGGAGCCGCCATGATAGTGTCGCCTTGCGCGATCGGAGCGAAGCCCGTTTTCGATGATCCAGGCATGTCCCTGCGCAAACAGGGCCAGGGCGGAGGTCAGTTTTTCGAGATCCTGCTCGGTCCGCCCCGCGCCCAACCGCTCGGCGAGCAGCATGATCCGCTGGCTGAGCATGCGTTGCCGACCGCCGATATTGATGACCTCGGCATCGAACGAGGAATCCTTGAGCGCAGTGCTTTGCATGCCATAGGAGGACGCCAGCGCTGCCATAACCAGCGACATCGCCAGCAGGTAGCGGATCCAGAGACGTCTCGGATGCGCCATAAGGATGCGTTTCAGCGCGGACATGACCCCGGATTCTCACCTGACACTCGCCGTAAACTGGCATTGCCAGGTTATTGGACCCCTAACCGGCGCCGTCCGAGGCTGGAGTTGTTGCCCGGGCAGCGATAGAACGCTGCGGGGCGACCGGGGGAGGATCCGACATGTCATTGGCGCTCGAAGTGCTGCGGCGCGATATTCGCGATGGCGCGGCCAGCGCTCAGAGGCTTGCGCCGCTTGCCGATGGTGCGGCGCGCATGCGGGTGGACATGGTTGCCCTGACCGCCAACACGGTCACCTATGCCGTGGTTGGCGCGCAGATCGGGTACTGGAAATTCTGGCCCTGTGCGACGGAGGGTCGCGGAATTGTACCGGCCTGGGGCTTTGCGACCTGCATTGAAAGCCGCTCGGACGAGATTGCCCCCGGCGCGCGGTTCTATGGATGCTGGGCGCTGGCCGAAACGCTGGATGTACGGCCACACGCGACCAAGGATGGCTTTGCTGACACCGATCCCCGCCGCGACGGGCTGGCACCGCTTTATGCGCGCTACACGCGTGCCGGGCCCGATCCCAGTGCTGCCGATCCTTCCGCCGCCGATCCCTCCGCCGCCGATCCTTCCGCCGCCGATCCTTCCGCCGCCGATCCTTCCGCCGCCGATCCTTCCGCCGCCGATCCTTCCGCCGCCGAGGCCGAGGCCCGCCGGGCCCTGCTGGAGCCGCTGCTTGCCACGGGGTGGCTGCTGACCGACCATATCGAGGCCCATGAGCGGTTCGGCGCGGAACGGGTGATCATTTCGGCGGCCTCGTCGAAAACCGCGATCGGGCTTGCCGCGGGGCTGCGCGAGGCCGGGATCGCCACGCTGGGTCTGACATCGCCGGGCAATGCGGCCTTTGTCGCTTCAACCGGGCTTTATGATGATGTGCGCACCTATGATGCCGTGCCCGCACTCGATCCCATGCCCAGCGTCTTTGTCGATATGGCAGGCTCGGCCCCCTTGCGGCAGGCTCTGCACCAGGCGCTTGCCGGCGGCCGGCTGACCCGCTCGATCGGGGTGGGAGCAGCGCATTGGCAGGACATTGCCGCAGCGCCAGACCTGCCCGATCCGCAGCCTGAGTTTTTCTTTGCCCCGGCCTGGTCGGAAAAGCGGATCAAGGATTGGGGGGCAGAGCAGCTCTTGCAGCGCATGGGCGGCGCCATGCATCGCTGGATCGGCCAAAGCGGGGCCTGGCTGCGGGTCGATCGGCGTCCGGCCTCGGGCCTGGTTGCCGCCTGGCAGGAGGCCGCGGCCGGCCGGCAAAGCCCACAAACCGGCGTCGTCATCGACTTCTGAGCCTTCGCCCGCGCCGTCCCCGGGGCGGGGCGCGGCAGGGCCGATCCTGCTGCACTGCAGCAAAGATCAATCACCCGGAAACGCTAAGAAATCCTTTGCCGAGCGTTGCGCTTGCTGCAATGCGGCATTGCATCTCTGTGTCTGGTTCAGGCTGCGGGCACGCTCTAACTCTCTAAGGGAACGGAGCCGGAACGGCCCAGGCGTCAGGGGGGCGCCATATGCCAACCTGAAAGGAACGACCATGACCACGACCAGCATCAAACGCATCGCTTTTGATGCTGGTCGTGGTCATGGTCGTTCCTTTCAGGTTGGCATATGGCGCCCCCCTGACGCCTGGGCCGTTCCGGCTCCGTTCCCGTAGAGAGTTAGAGCGTGCCCGCAGCCTGAACC
>JBCBKN010000292.1:0-6182 GCA_038521775.1 Pseudomonadota bacterium
CCTGGCCGAGCAGGAGGCTTTCGACATCGAATACTGGCTGCTGGAGGAAGCAAAGCTCCAGCGCCTGCCAAAGCCCAAGCCGCTGGCCGGCCGCGTGGCACTGGTGACCGGGGCTGCAGGCGGCATCGGGCAGGCGATCTGCAGGCGGCTGATGACCGATGGCGCCTGTGTCGTGGCCGCCGACATCGATGCCGACGCGCTTGCCCAAACGACCGAGGCCTTCTGCGCCGAGTTCGGCCGCGACACTGCGGTCGGTGTGACCACCGATGTCACCGATGAGGCTGCGGTCATCGGGGCGTTTGCCGAGGCAGCCCTTGGGTTTGGCGGCATCGACATCGTGGTCTCGAATGCCGGCATCGCCTCGGCCTCGGCCCTGGACGAGACCACGCTGGCGCTGTGGAACCGCAATCAGTCGATCCTGGGGACGGGGTATTTTCTGGTCATCCGCGAGGCCTTCCGGCTGATGAAGGCACAGGGGCTTGGCGGATCGGTGATCTTCGTGGCCTCGAAAAACGGCCTCGCCGCCTCGGGCGGGGCTGCGGCCTATTGCACCGCAAAGGCCGCCGAAATCCACCTCGCGCGCTGTGCGGCGCTGGAAGGGGCGCCGCATGGCATCCGGGTCAACACCGTAAACCCCGATGCGGTTTTGCGCGGCTCGCGGATCTGGCAGGGGGAATGGCGCGCGCAACGCGCGGCGTCCTATGGCGTGGATGAAGACGGGCTGGAAGAGGTCTACAAGAACCGATCCCTCCTCAAACGCGCGGTCTATCCCGAAGACATCGCCGAGGCCGTCCGCTTCTTTGCCGGCGACGAAACGGCCAAATCCACCGGCAATATCGTCAATGTCGACGCGGGCAACGCGACCTCCTTCACGCGCTGACCCCCGGCGCGGGTGATCGGGGCTCCGCGCGATCCCGTCCAGCCCTGGAGATCTGACCATGTCTTTTCGCATCGCCCAGACCTTCATTGCCGAGCAGAACGCGCGCCACCAGACCGCCCTGGCCGAGGATTACGACGCGCTGGCACGAAAGCTCGCCCGCGGCGGCATCGATATCGAGGCGATCACCGCCAAGGTGGCGGCATTCGGCGTTGCCCTGCCAAGCTGGGGCGTCGGCACGGGCGGCACACGCTTTGCGCGCTTTCCGGGACCGGGCGAGCCCCGCGACGTGTTCGACAAGCTCGAAGACTGCGCCACGGTGCATGCGCTGTGCGGTCTTACACCCTCGGTGAGCCTGCACATCCCTTGGGATGTCGTGCCGGATTTCAGCGCGCTGAAGGCACGTGCGGGCGCGCTGGGGCTGGGGTTCGACGCGATGAACTCCAACAGCTTTCAGGACCAGCCCGGGCAGGCGCACTCCTACAAATTCGGCTCGCTCTCCCACACCGATGCCGCGACACGGCAGCTTGCCATCGAACATAACCTGCGCTGCATCGAGATCGGCCAGACCCTGGGCAGCACCGCCTTGACGGTCTGGATTGCGGACGGGTCGAACTTTGCCGGTCAGTCCAACCTCAATGCGGCGTTTGAGCGTTACCTGACCTCGATGCAGGCCATTGTCGACGCCGCGCCCGCAGACTGGCGGATCTTCATCGAGCACAAGATCTACGAGCCCGCCTTCTATTCAACCGTGATGTCGGATTGGGGGTCGAACCTGCTGGCCGCGCAAGCGCTGGGGCCGAAAGCGCAATGCCTGGTCGATCTTGGGCATCACGCGCCGACGGTCAATATCGAGCAGATCGTGGCACGGCTGATCCATGCTGGAAAGCTGGCCGGGTTCCATTTCAACGATTCCAAATATGGCGATGATGATCTCGACACGGGCTCGGTGGATCCCTTCAGGCTGTTCCTGGTCTTCAACGAGCTTGTCGATGCTGAGGGACGCGGGGCCATGAAAACCGCGCCGGCCTATATGATCGACCAGTCGCACAATGTGACCGATCCGATCGAAAGCCTGCTGGGATCGGCGACCGAGATTGCCCGCGCCCTGGCGCAGGCGCTGATCGTGGACCGCACAGCCCTTGCCGCCGCGCAAGAGGAGAACGACGCGCTGCTCGCGCATGCCACGCTCAAATCGGCCTTCACCACCGATGTCGCGCCGATCCTCGCGCAAGCCCGGCTGCGCCATGGCGGCGCAATCGATCCGCTGGCGGTCTTTCGGGCGTCGGGCTATCGGGCGCAAAAGGCCCGCGAGCGCCCGGTCTCGGGCGTGGCGGCGGCCGGCATCGTGTGATCGGGGCGCCGCGCCTCAGCCGCCTGCGGCGCGCTGGGGAAAGAGTGCTGCGATGCCCTCGCGGCTGGCCGGGCAGATGCCGGCCTCGGTGATCAGACCGGTGACCAGCCGTGCGGGCGTGACATCGAAGGCAAAATTGGCCACCGGCGAGCCGGCCGAGACGATGTCGACCGTGCGCACCACACCTTCCGCATCGACACCGGTCATATGCGACACCTCGCGGGGCGAGCGCTCCTCGATGGGGATCTCGGCCACGCCGTCGGAGAGCGTGAAATCGATGGTGGGCGAGGGAAGCGCCACGTAAAACGGCACGCCATTGTCATGCGCCGCCAGCGCCTTGAGATAGGTTCCGATCTTGTTGCACACATCGCCCGTCGCGGTGGTCCGGTCCGTTCCGGTGATCACCAGATCGACCTGGCCATGCTGCATCAGATGCCCGCCGGTATTGTCGGGGATGACCGTGTGGGGCACGCCGTGATGGCCCAGCTCATAGGCGGTGAGCGCGGCGCCCTGGTTGCGCGGGCGGGTTTCGTCGACCCAGACATGCACCGGGATGCCGCTGTCATGGGCCATATAGATCGGCGCGGTGGCGGTGCCCCAGTCGACCGTGGCAAGCCAGCCCGCATTGCAATGGGTGAGCACGTTGATCGGGCTGCCGGGCGGCTTTGCGCGGGCGGCTTCGCGAATGATGTCAAGCCCGTTCCGGCCGATCGCCGCGTTGATCGCCACATCCTCGTCGCAGATCTGCGCTGCACGCGCATAGGCCGCGCTCGCCCGCTCCTCCCGCGACCGGTTTCGCAGATGGGCGCGCATCTCATCGACCGCCCAGCGCAGATTGACCGCTGTCGGCCGGGTCGTCATCAGCCGCGCGCAGGCGGCGTCGAGCCCGTCATCGGAGGGATCGTCCAGCATGGCCAGCCCCACCCCATAGGCCGCGGTCGCCCCGATCAGCGGTGCGCCCCGCACCACCATGGTCTCGATGGCCCGCGCTGCATCCTCCAGCGAGGCGAGCGGCAGGATCTCCAGCGCAAAGGGCAGCTTGGTCTGGTCGATCACCTCGACGCGTCGGCCGTCTTCGCCAACCCAGATGGTCCGGTAGGGGGTGCCGTCGATCTTCATGGCGCTGCCTTTGTCAGGTGAGAATGGGGGCCAGGGCGTTGGTGCGCGCGGCGGCGTCCGTCACCGCGCCGATGCTGCGATAGGACCCGGTATTGACCATCAGATCCCGCGCGAGCGTCAGCGCACGGGCCTCGGCCGTGGCCCGGGTCTTTTCATCCTCGATCCATTCCAGATCGATGTTATGGGCAAGCCCCAGGATCCGCCGGATCATCTTGGCCCCGGCAAAGCCCAGCATGTCCTGAAACAGCCGGTCCATATAGGCCGCGCGCTCGGCCTCCAGCGCCAGCGCGCCGGCAGGGTCAGAGAACATCGCCGCCGCATGGCCATCACCGCTGGGATGCGCGCGCCAAAGGGCCAGGAATTTGAGCCGAAACTGCGTCCAGACCGTCTCGACGGTCTCCAGGATCCAGCCGCGATAGCTGTCGCGCGCGCCGGCGCTCTCCTCATGCCCGATCTGCGAAAAGTAGTTCAGCAGCAGATTGGCGATGAGCGCCCCGACATCGAACCCCATCGGGCCCATGAAGGCAAACTCGGGGTCGATCACGCGGGTGTCCTCGGGCGTCAGCATCACCGAGCCGGTGTGCAGATCGCCATGGATCATCGCCTCGGGCGAGCAGATGAATTTGAGCTTCAACCGCGACACCGCGCGGCGCAGATCCGCATCGGCCCGGATCGCGGCGGCATGGCCGTCAAGCCAGGGCGCGGTCCAGCGATTGTTCTCCGCGATCATATAGGGTTCGGAGAAGATCAGATCCTCGGTGATCTTGCACAGCGCCGTGTTGCCGGCAAAGGCGGCGATGCGGGTTTTCATCTCCGCGGCCGGCAGGGCAAGCACCGACGTCCCAAAGAGGGTCGCGGCCATAAAGGTCGAGATATCCTCGGCAAAGCGCGGGTAGATCACCCCGTTGATCATGCCATGCCGCATGATGATGTGGGGCGAGAGGAACTCCATGGCGATCAGCGCCAACGCCTCGTCATAGTGATGGATGGCCGGCACCCGTTCCGGCGCCAGGCGGGCCTGTTCGACCAGCGCCATATGCTCGTAATGCGCGCGGCTGAGCGGCAGCGGCCAGCTTTCGCCGACCAGGCGCACATAGGGCAGGGCCTGCTTGACCGCCAAAGCCCCCTTGGGGCCGCGCACGATAAAGACCAGGTTGAGATTGCCGTCGCCGACCTCCTCGATGCGCCACTCCTCCGGCGCGCCGCCAAGAACCTGGCGCGCGGGCAGGTCGGCCAGAAGGCGCGGCAGGGTCTCGGCGCTTTGAATGCTGTAGCCCGGTGGCGTCTCAAGCCCGGTCTCTTCGCTCAACTGTCGGTCCTTTCCCTGGTCGAGGCAGGCGGCGACGCCGTGGCATCGCCGGTGTGAATTAAGTCGCCGCCGCTGCGGCTGTAAAGCCCCGGGCGAGGCGGCGGCCCGGCCGCCTGCCATTGCCTGCGACAAAAACCTGTTGCCTGATCCTGCGCGGTGTGTAGCCTTTCACCCCAAGAAAGGGTCGGCCGGCGTCGCGCGGTACAGGCCCAGATGGGAGGATGCTCGGATGTCTCAGCGGCACAGATGCCGCGCCGCCGGTCATGTCCTGACGCGCGGTCGGGGTGATCGATGAGCCGGATTGTCCGGGGCGACCCATCGACCTATCCGGACTGGTTTCTTCAGCGCCGCCGCGCGCGCCCGCTGATTGTGGCGCGCTGGGTGCCGGTGGCACTGGTCGGCCTGCCGGTGCTGGTGCTGCTGGCCATCGTCATCTACCCGACCATCTGGATGTTCTACCATTCGCTGCGCGACACGAACATTCAGGGCCTCTTTATGGGCTCGCATGAATTTATCGGGTTTCAGAACTACGCGACCGTGGTCGGGTCGGAGCGGTTTCAGGACAGCCTGGTGCATCTGGCGCAGTACCTGACCTTTGGCGCCTGCCTGCAGGTGCTGATCGGCACCGTTCTGGCGCTCACCCTCTATGAGTTCGTGAAATCCAACATCTGGCGCACGGTGATCCTGATCCTGCTGGTCTTGCCGATGATGCTGCCGCCCTCCATCGTCGGGGTGCTGTGGCGGTTCCTGCTCACCCCCTCGAACGGCGCGGTCAATCAGGCGCTGCTGGATCTGGGGCTGATCGAAAGCCATATCGAGTGGTTCAATGCCGGGATCTCGCTCTGGTCGATCATCATTGCCGACAGCTGGAACTGGGTCGCGCTGCCGCTTTTGATCGTTTATTCGGGGCGCGTGTCGCTGCCGCCGGCGGTCTATGAGGCGGCCCGGGTCGACGGGGCCAGCCAGTGGAAGGTGATGCGCCGGATCACCCTGCCGATGCTCAAGGAAGTGATCGCGATCGCCTTCATCCTGCGCTTTACCGATGCGTTCAAATTCGTCGATCTGGTCTATATCATGACCTCGGGCGGGCCGGCGCAATCCTCCGAACTGCCGACTTATATCGCCTTTCAGCGCGGAATCCGCGATTTCGCCATTGGCGAGGCGGCCGCCTATGCCATTGTCATATTTGCCATATCCGCCGTCATCATCACGCTGTTCCTGCAATACATGAAGCGGGTGATGCGGGCGAAGGGCTTTGCGTGACGGGGGCGGTGGGATGAGCGCTTCGGACACGGCCGCCGCTCCCTTGGCAAGCGACGCGACCCAGGCCGATCAGTGGCGCTTTGTGCGCTATCTCTTTTTGGCCTTTCTGGGGCTGTGGCTGATCTTCACCCTGTTTCCGCTTTACTTCATGGCGATCACCGCCTTCAAAACCGCCGCCGAGACCAATCTGACCGTGCCCACCTTTTGGCCGCGCGACTGGCAGCCGCAGAATTTTGCGGGGGTGTTTGCAGAGCGCTCGA
>JBCBKN010000293.1:0-6136 GCA_038521775.1 Pseudomonadota bacterium
GCGGGCGGTCACCAGCGCCTGCGAGGTGGCCGTGCCGCCCCCATCTGTCACAGGCGCAGGGCTTGCAGCCGCGCCGCTCCAATCGGTCAGCACGGCGGTCACCAGATGGCGCAGACAGGGAAGACCGGCCGCGCGCAGACTGGCGGCAAGATTGGTAAAGGTCGCGCCGCTTGAGGCCTCGTCATCGACCATCACCAGGCTGCGCGTGGCCGCCAGCATCTCGCGCAGCGCGGGATCCGCGGGCTGATGCACCAGATGGCCCGAGGCGTGGCTGTGATCCTCCGAAAACCGCGCAAAGATCGGGCCCATGCGGTGGCGCGTGGTGGAGAGGTAGAGCACATCGCGCCGCCCGGTGCGCGCCAGATAGGCGTCATGCACCCCAGCGCCCAGCCCGACCGCGGTCTCGGCCATGCCGGTGATCAGCACCGGCCCGGGCAGATCGGCGGCGATCTGGTCGGCCAGCGCGGTGAAAGCCTGCCGCATGCGCCCTGGCGCCACCGGGACATGCCGGCCCAGCACATGCGAGACAAAGAGGAAGGCGCGGCGCGGGTTGATCCGCTCGCCAAACCCGAACAGCGCCGCAGGCGGCAGGCCCCGGGGCAGGCGGCTCTCCCGGATCTCCACCTCCAGACGGCCGGTTTCAAGCCGGCAGGAGCGGTGCCGAGCGTCGGGTGCGGGCGCGGCCTCGCTCATCGCAGCCGCGGACCGAGCGTTGTGGCATCCGCAATGCCTGCAGCCCTGCGCCTGCGCCCTGTTTTCACCGCCAGATGCCCTCTTCCTGCGGCTTTTTCCGCCGCAACCCCCCGCAGTCATATTGAAGGGAAAGCCCGGCGTCACTATAGTCTGCGCGATTTCGGCGCAGATTTTGCTCGTCAGATGCGCAGCTTCGCGGCGCTGGCAGCAGGTGGACGGGCCGTTTCCGGAGCGTCGCGGCGCTCTGCGCTCGAGCGGCGCTTCGGGGCGCCTTGCAACAGACCGGAAGGAAGGCGACACCCATGGCGATCTCGCTGTCGAAGGGCCAGACGATCAGTCTCGAGAAAAAGTCGGGCGGAGGGATCGAGAAGCTGCATATGGGCCTCGGCTGGGACCCGGTGAAACCCAAGGGCTTCATGGGCCGGCTTCTGGGCGGCGGCGGGGATATCGACCTGGACGCCTCCTGCATCGTCTTTGACGCCAACAAACAGTCGCTTGACGTGGTGTGGTTCCGCCAGCTGCGCTCCAAGGACGGCTCGATCGTGCATACCGGCGACAACCTCACCGGGGCCGGCGATGGCGATGACGAGGTGATCAAGGTCGATGTGACGCGGCTGCCGAGCGAGGCGCAGCATCTGGTCTTTCTGGTCAGCTCGTTCCGCGGCCAGACCTTCGATGAGGTCGAAAATGCGTTTTGCCGCGTGCTCGATGACAGCGCCAATGCCGAGCTGGCGCGCTACACCCTCTCCGAACAGGGGCGCCATACCGGCGTGGTGATGGGCGTGCTCAGCCGCGGCGGCGCGGGCTGGACCTTCAAGGCGGTGGGCGAGCCGGCCGATGGGCGCAGCGCGCAGGATATGGTCGGCGCGGCGCTGCGCCACATTTAAGCCATGAGCGCGGGCTAGGCGGCGTCGCAGAGCGCGGACAGCCCGTGAACAGGCCCATGAGCCGCGTGACAAGGTCAGGGAGGGATCGATGGCAACCCAGCTGACGGAGGGCGCCAATGCGCCATTGCCGGGCGATGAGATTTCGCTGGAGGTGGGCTGGGAGGGCGCGGGCAGCATTCCCACCATCGATGTCAGCGCCTTTGCGCTGAAGGCCGATGGCAAGGTGCGCGGCGATGCCGACATGATCTTTTTCAACCAGCCGGAACATTCGGGCGGCGCCATCAAGCTCTCCAAATCCGGAAACGGCTCCAAATTCGATCTGCGCATGCCCGGCATCCCGGCCGAGCTGGAAAAGATCGCCGTCACCGCAACCATCGACGGCAGCGCGAATTTCGGGTCGCTGCAGACCGCCAAGATCGTCATCCGCGACGGCAGCGGCGGCGAGGCGATCCGCTTTGACATGAATCTTGCCGGCCGGTCGGAAGCGGCGCTGATCCTGGGCGAGGTCTATCGCCGGCAGGGCGCCTGGAAATTCCGGGCCGTGGGGCAGGGCTTTAATGGCGGCTTGCAGCCGCTGGCCGAGCATTTCGGCGTCGATGTGGCGGGCGAGCCCGAGCCGGCCGCGCCGCCTCCCTCGGCACCCCCGCCGAAACCGGCAACGCCGCCCCCCTCGACGGTCAATCTGTCGAAAATCTCGCTGAGCAAGGACAAGCCCACCGTCAGCCTCAAGAAAGGCTCCAGCGGCAGTTTGGGCATGATCACCATCAACCTGAACTGGAACCAGGGCGAGCCGAAGAAGGCCGGGCTTTTCGGGCTGGGCAAACCCAAGGGGATCGATCTCGACCTCTGTGCGCTTTACCGGCTGGCCGATGGCCGGGCCTTCGGGGTGCAGGCGCTGGGCAACAATTTCGGCTCCTACAACTCGGCGCCCTGGATCGAGCTTGCCGGCGATGACCGCACCGGCGCGGTCTCGGATGGCGAGTGGATGCGGGTGAATGGCGATCAGTGGGACAAGATCGGCCGGGTGCTGGTCTATGCGATGATCTATGAGGGCGTGCCCAACTGGTCGTCGACCGACGGTGTCGTCACGCTCTTCACGCCGGGCAATCCGGATATCGAGGTGCGCATGGAGGGCACGTCGAACGAACGGATCTGTGCCGTGGCGCTGCTTGAAAACGTGGGCGGCGAGCTCAAGGTCACCCGCGAAAACCGCTACTTCCCGAACGCGCCCGAGATGGACCGCGCCTTCGGCTTTGGTCTCAACTGGACGTCTGGCCGCAAATAGGGCGCCGGGACCCGACCTGTCGCGCCGCTGGCGCACCGCACCGCAACGAGAGGAGAAAGAATGCTCAGCTGGCTCAAGGAAAACACCGCCAAAGCCCGTCAGGCCTTGGCCGACAATGTCGCCCAATACCGCAATCGCGACTTTATGGAAGCGGTGGTGGCCGGCTGTGCGATCGTGGCCGCCGCCGATGGCTCGGTCACATCCGAAGAAAAGCAAAAGATGATGGGCTTCATCCAGACCTCGGACGAGCTCAAGGTCTTTAAGACCGACGATGTCATCAAATCCTTCAACGACATCATCGGCAAGTTCGACTTCGACGTGACCATCGGCCGGGGCGAAGCGCTCAAGAAGATCGCCAAGATCAAGTCCAAGGAAGGGGCCGGCCAGCTTCTGGTCCGCGTCTGCTGCGCGATCGGGGCTGCTGACGGCGATTTTGACGATGATGAAAAGCGGGCGGTCGCCGAGATCTGCCGCGAGCTGGGTCTGAACCCGGCCGATTTCGACCTCGCGTAAGCATTTTCTCCACGGCCCGGTTCTGCGGGCAGAACCCAAAAGCCGGGCCAGGGAGGCCATCACGCTGTGGACATCGCAGGCTACGACCTCGCCGTTCTGTCGATCGGCGCGCTGATTGCAGGCATCTGGCTGCTGGTGCTAGCCGGCGATTGGGCGGTCGGGGCGGCCGTCGTCATCGCGCGCCGCGCTCAACTGTCAAAGATGTTCATCGGGGCGACGATCATCGCCTTTGGCACCTCGGTGCCCGAGCTCTTCACCTCGGTCAATGCCAACCTGTCGGGCTTTCCGGGCATCAGCCTTGGCAATGTCGTGGGCTCAAACATCGCCAATGTGCTTTTGGTGATCGGCGTCGCGGCGCTCTTTCACACCATGGCCACGCGGCGCGAGGAGGTGCAGACCGATCTTGCGATGATGCTTGTGGCCACGGTGATCCTGATCGGCGGCATGCTGTTTGGCATCTTCTCCACCGCCATGGGCCTGGCCATGGTCGCGCTGCTGATCGTCTACATCATCTATCAGTACCGCACCGACAGCATCGATACCTCCGAGGTTGACGAGATCGAGGAGGAGGAGATGAGCATGGGCCGCGCCTGGGGCCTGCTGGTCGGCGGCCTTATCGGGCTGTCCATCGGGTCGGAGATCCTGGTGACCGGCGCGGTCACGATGGGGCGCGTGGCCGGCGTGCCCGAGGCGGTGATCGGCATGACGGTCGTGGCCTTCGGCACCTCGCTGCCCGAGCTCTCGGCCGCGATCACCGCGGCGCTCAAGCGCGAAACCTCGCTTATCTTCGGCAACATCATCGGTTCGAACACCTTCAACATCCTCTCGATCGTCGGCATCACCGCCATCGTCAAGCCGCTGGAGGTCGAGAGCGTGCTGGTGGGCTTTGACATGTGGTTCATGGCCGGTGTGTCGCTGGTATTTGCGATCTGGCTGATGGCAAACGCAAAGATCACACGGCCCATAGGGGCGGGCATTTTCGTCTGCTACCTTGCCTTCCTGGGCTATCAGTACCGCGATGTGATCGTGGGCTAACCGGCATCGGGTTGGCACGGCCGACCCGGCACTGCGTGACAACGACAGGAGGCCATTATGGCAATCAGTCTTTCCAAAGGCGGCAACATCTCGCTGAGCAAGACCGATCCTTCGCTGGTGCGGATGGTCGTCGGGCTGGGATGGGATGAACGACAGACCGACGGGGCGGAGTTCGATCTCGACGCGTCGGCCTTCATGCTGGGCGAAAGCGGCAAATGCCGCAACGACAGCGATTTTATCTTCTACAACAACATGAAATCCTCGGAAGGCGCGGTCAGCCATACCGGCGACAACCGCACCGGCGAGGGTGAGGGCGATGACGAGCAGATCAAGGTCGATCTGTCGAAAATGCCCGGCGATGTGCACAAGATCGCGGTGACGGTGACCATTCATGACGCCGAGGCGCGCAAGCAAAGCTTCGGCCAGGTCGCCAATGCGTTCATCCGCATCGTGAACGAAGACAGCGGCGCTGAAGTCGTGCGCTACGATCTTTCCGAGGATTACTCGACCGAAACCGCAATGGTCTTTGGCGAGCTCTACCGGCACAGCGGCGAATGGAAGTTCAAGGCCGTTGGCCAGGGTTATGCCGGGGGCCTGGGCGCGATGGCCGCGCAATATGGGCTGAACGCCTCCTAACACGACCAAAAAGAGGAGATACACTTATGGCTGTTTCGCTGTCCAAGGGCGGGAATGTCTCGCTGACGAAAGAAGCGCCGGGCCTGTCGGCGATCACGGTGGGCCTGGGCTGGGACACCCGCGCCACCGATGGGGCGGATTTCGACCTAGACGCCTCGCTCTTTATCACCGCCGACACCGGCAAGGTCCGCTCGGACGCCGATTTCATCTTCTACAACAACACCAAATCGGCGGATGGCTCGGTCGAGCATATGGGCGACAACCGCACCGGCGAGGGTGAGGGCGATGACGAGCAGGTCAAGATCGCGCTCGACAAGGTGGCCGCCGATGTCAAGAAGCTGGTCTTTGCGGTGACCATCCACGAGGCTGACAGCCGCAGCCAGAATTTCGGCATGGTCCAGAACGCCTTCATCCGGGTGGTGAACCAGGCCGGTGAGGTCGAGATCGCGCGCTATGACCTCTCGGAAGATTTCTCGACCGAAACCGCGCTGATCTTTGGCGAGGTCTACCGCCACAATGATGAGTGGAAGTTCAAGGCCGTGGGCCAGGGCTTTGCCGGCGGTCTGGGCGCGCTGGCGCGTGAGCATGGCGTGAACATCTGAACGTGATGGCCGGGGGCGGGGCTCTCGGCCATCCCGCCGCCACATTCTTCGTGATGGTCGGGCTGTGTCCGGCCCGCGGCGCGCTTGGGCATGCGGCGGGGGTCACAGGCTGGCGGGGAGGGTGCGATGCGACGGTTGCCGGTTTATCTGCTGATCGACACCTCCGGCTCGATGCGCGGTGAGCCGATCGAGGCGGTCAACACGGGGCTTTTGTCGATGGTCGCGGCCCTGCGCCAGGACCCGCATGCGCTTGAAACGGTGCATCTGGCGATCCTGACCTTCGATCGCGAAGCAAAGGTGGTGGCCGAGCTCACGCCCCTCGACGTCTTCAACCCGCCCCGCCTGGAAACGCCGCAATCGGGGCCTACCCATCTGGGCGAGGCGCTCGAAATCCTGGCCGAGCGGGTGCCGAAGGATGTGCGCCGCCGGTCCGAGGGCGAAAAGGGCGATTGGGCGCCGCTTCTCTTTGTGATGACCGATGGCAA
>JBCBKN010000294.1:0-6122 GCA_038521775.1 Pseudomonadota bacterium
CGTGGTCGGGCGCGCGCATCAGGGCGGCCCCCGACAGCCCGCCGGTCACCTTCTTGGCCGGGCATCCCATATTGATGTCGATGAGCGCCGCCCCCTGCCCGGCACAGATGCGCGCAGCCTCGGCCATCGGCGCTGCCTCGCGACCGGCAATCTGCACCGCGGCCGGGCCGCAGCTTTGATCGATCTCTGTGCGCGCCCGGGTTGCCATGCGTGCGCCGAGAAGCTCACCAGATGCCACCATTTCGGACACAACGAAGCTGGCGCCGAAGCGCGACACCAGCCTTCGGAACGGCAAATCGGTGATTCCTGCCATCGGTGCGAGCACCACCTGGCCATTCACGCTTAATTTCCCGACAGAAATCAATTCCTGCTCACCTCTTCATCACACTGTCATCGTTACAGGAGCCGCTTGTTGCGTGCAAGCTGGCGATATAGGGTGCGCCCGGACTTGCATAAGGAACGGGCATGCGGTTTTCGGCGCTCCTGGTTGCAGCGGGCCGCGGATTGCGTGCCGGGGGCGGCGTGCCGAAGCAATACCGCCCGCTTGCGGGCGTGTCGGTGCTGCGCCGCTCCATGACCTGTTTTTTGCGCCACCCTGATCTCGCGCGCCTTGCGGTTGTGATCAACCCCGATGATCGCGGTCTCTACGACACCGCACTCGGCACGCTTTCCGATCAGCGTGTCGCGCCGCCCGTGGCAGGCGGGCCCACCCGCGCAGCCTCGGTGCGCGAGGGGCTTGAAGCGCTTGCCCGCTCCGAGCCCAAGACCCGCCCTGTGCTGATCCACGATGCAGCACGGCCGTTCTTGCGCGTGCCGGTGATCGATGCGGTGCTTGCGGCCCTGGCGCGTGCCGACGGCGCCTTTCCCGCCCTGCCGCTTGTCGATGCGCTTTGGGCCGGGCGTGACGGGCTGGCCCAGGCTCCGCGCCGGCGCGAGGGGCTGTTCCGGGCCCAGACGCCCCAGGGGTTTCGGCTCGACGCGATCCTCAACGCGCATCGCACCCATGGGTCGGCTGCGGATGATGATGTGGCGATCGCCCGGGCCGCTGGTCTGGGGGTTGCCATTGCCCCGGGCTGCGAGGAGAATTTCAAGATCACCAATGCGGCCGATTTTATCCGTGCCGAGGCGGCGCTGGAGGTTGCGATGGCACGCGGCACCGGGATGCTCAACGAAACGCGCACCGGGTCTGGCTATGACGTGCACCGGTTCGGCCCGGGCGATCATGTGATGCTGGGCGGGGTCGCGGTGCCCCATGACCAGGGCTTCGTTGCGCATTCCGATGGCGATGTGCTGCTCCACGCGCTCACCGATGCGATCTTCGGCGCGCTGGCCGAGGGCGATATTGGGCAATGGTTTCCCCCCTCCGATCGGCAATGGCGGGGCGCTGCCTCGGCGATTTTCCTGGCCAAGGCCGCCGAGCGGCTGGAGAGCCGGGGCGGCCGGGTTCTGCATGCCGATTGCACGCTGATCTGCGAGCGGCCAAAGATCGGGCCGCATGCCGCCGCGATCCGCAGCAGCATTGCCGGTTTGCTCAGCCTCTCGGAAGGCCGGGTGAGCGTGAAGGCCACCACGACCGAAAAGCTGGGTTTCACCGGGCGCAGCGAGGGCATCGCGGCAATGGCCACGGCGACCATCAGCCTGCCCGCCGAAGACACATGAGCGATGTGCCAAACAACCGGCCGCTTCGCAGCCTGGCCCACCAGATCGCAATTGTCTTTGGTGCGGGCCTCTTGCCGCGCGCGCCCGGCACCTGGGGCTCGCTGGTCGCCCTGCCCGCCGCCTGGGCGTTGCATGGGCTGGGTGGTGCTGTGCTTTTGGGCGCAGCGATCGTGGCGGTGACGCTTCTGGGCCTCTGGGCGGTCGAGGTGGCAACCGCGGGGCTGGCCGAGAAAGACCTGCCCGAGATCGTGATCGACGAGGTGGCCGGCCAATGGGTGGCGCTGCTGCCGCTCTCAATCGGGCTGACCGTGATGGGCGCCGAGCCCTGGCTTTTTCCCTGGCCGGGCTGGGTGAGCGCGTTCGTGCTCTTTCGCATCTTTGACATCTTCAAACCGCCGCCGGTGGGCTGGGCGGATCGCATGAACTCGCCGCTGGGCGTGATGCTCGACGATCTGATCGCCGGAGCGATGGCCGCGCTGGTCGTGACCCTGGCCGCGGCGCTGTCGCATGGATGGCTGATATGACCTCCGAGCGCGAGCTTGCCACGGCCCTGCTGGCCGCCTGCCGTGATCGCGGCATCATGCTTGCCACCGCGGAAAGCTGCACCGGTGGCCTGGTGGCGGCGGCCCTGACCGCGATCCCGGGAGCGTCGGATGTGGTCGACCGGGGCTTCGTGACCTATTCCTACCCCTCAAAGACCGCGCTGCTGGGTGTGCCGACCGCGCTGCTTGCGGCGCATGGCGCGGTGTCCGAGCCGGTGGCGCGGGCGATGGCCGAGGGCGCGTTGGCGGCATCTGCGGCGGGGCTGGCGCTCTCCATCACCGGTGTGGCCGGGCCTGGCGGGTCGGAGGCCAAGCCCGAAGGGCTGGTGCATTTCGCCTGTGCCAGAACGGGCGTCCCCACCTTGCATGCACGCCATGAATTCGGTGCGCTTGGGCGCGATATCGTGCGCAGCCTGAGCGTGCGCACGGCGCTCAGCCTCGGCCTGCAGGCGCTTGGCCGCACAGCTCAGCCGGAGTGATCGAAAAGCTCGTCCTGATCTTCATCCGGGTCGGCATCGGGGTCATCGGCCAGGGACAAGGCCTGGCCCGGGCCTGTGCGGTTGTCCAACAGCCCGGCCTCGCGCAGCTCCTGAATGCCCGGCAGATCGCGGGCGCTGCCCAGCCCGAAATGGTCGAGAAACCCGGTGGTGGTCACAAAGGTCACGGGCCGTCCCGGCGTCATGCGACGGCGCCCCAGCCGGATCCAGTCCAGCTCCATGAGAAGATCGAGCGTGCCGCGCGACACCGACACGCCGCGGATCTCCTCGATTTCCGCACGCGTCACCGGCTGATGATAGGCCACGATGGCAAGCGTTTCGGTCGCCGCGCGCGACAGCCGGCGCAGCTCCACCGCCTCGCGATGCATCAGATGCCCCAGATCCGGCGCGGTGCGGAAGGCCCAGGCCTCGCCGATCTGCACCAGATGCACGCCGCGCCCCTGATAGCGCCGCTCCAACAGCGCCAGCGCGCCGGCCAAGTCGGTGCCGTCGGGCAGCCGCGCCGCCAGATCCCGAAGCGTCAGCGGCGCTGCGGTGGCAAAGAGGATCGCCTCGACCATACGCTCCTGCTCGGCCAGTGGTGGGTCGTCAAAGAGCTGGCCCGACTGGGGCATCTCCCCCTGCGCATCACCCGACACGTCGCCTGTAAGATCTTGTGTCACTCGCGTCACTGGGGCGGCGCCATCGGCCGGCGACAGGCGCGCAGCATCAGCGGGGCGAAGACGGCGTCCTGGGCGATCTCGGCCTCGCCGGCCTTGACCAGTTCCAGCATGGCCGCAAAGGTCGACGCGACCGCCGAGCGCCGGCGCCGCGGATCGATGCGCCACTCCTCGGGCAGGAAGCTCTCCAGAAGCGTCCAGTCGATCGTGCCGCCGATCAGCCCGCGCAGACGCGCGAGCGCCTCTTCCATGGTCAGCAGCGGGTCGCGGGTCACATGCAGCGGCGTGTACTCGTCATGGGTTTTCACCCGCGCATAGGCCCGCATCAGATCGATCAGCGTGGCCTGATAGCGCACCTGCCGGCGCAGCGTCAGCGACTCGCACATGCCGCGCACAAAAACATCGCGCCCCAGCCGGCTGCGGCCCATCAGCCGTCCGGCCGCATGCCGCATCGCCTCAAGCCGCTCAAGCTGAAAGGCCAGATGCGCGGCCAGCTCCTCGCCCGACGGGCCTTCGGCTTCGGGATCCGGCGGCAAGAGAAGACGCGATTTCAGCCAGGCAAGCCAGGCGGCCATCACCAGGTAATCGGCCGCCAGCTCGATGCGCAGGTCGCGCGCGGCCTCGACAAAGGAAAGGTACTGTTCGGCAAGCCCCAGGATCGAGACCCGGCGCAGATCCACCTTCTGATTGCGCGCAAGGGTGAGCAGAAGATCGAGCGGGCCCTCAAAGCCATCGACATCGACCATCAGCGCCTCGGCCGCCAGACGGCCGGCGACGCGTTGCGCCTCAAAGCCTTCGGCGAAATCGTCAGGCATTCAGGCTCCCCGATCCGGCCAGTCCGGACCCGTATGGCCGCGCCGCCAGCGCCGCCGCCGCCCGGTCGGCCGCACGGCCGGCAAGGCGCGGCGTGGCCTCGGCCACTGCCTCCATCTGGGCCATATCGCCATTGCAGTGCAGGACCAGATCGCAGCCGGCCGCCAGCGCGCGCTGGCACCGCTCGGTCATCGATCCAGTGAGCGCGCCCATCGAGATGTCATCGGTCATCAGACAGCCCTGAAACCCGATCTCGTCGCGGATCTGCGCGATGGTGGGCGCGGAAAAGGTCGCCGGTTCCCCCGCATCGACCGCGTCAAAGACGATATGCACCGTCATTCCCAGGGGCAGATGCGCATGGGCCCGGAAGGGCACAAAATCGGTCGCGTGCAATTCCTCCAACGCCGTTGCAACCCGCGGCAGCGCGTGATGGGTGTCAAGTGTGGTACGCCCATGCCCGGGCATATGCTTGATCACCGGCAGCACCCCGCCGGCGAGGCATCCCTCGACCACGGCACCGCCGCGCCGCGCCACCGCCTGGGGCGTCTCGCCCAGCGTGCGGTTGCCAATGACCCAGTGGATGCCTGGCTGCGGCACATCAAGAAGCGGCACGCAATTCACGTCGATGCCGACCGCGCGCAGCTCCTCGCCGATCACGCGAAAACGCAGCGCGAGGCGGTCGAGCAGCGCGGCTTCGCTGATCTCTCCGGCATCTGCGGCGGCACATTCGTCGCGCACCGGCGGCCAGCCTTGCCAGTGGGGCGGTGCGAGGCGGGCCACGCGCCCGCCTTCCTGATCGACCAGCACCGGCGCATCGCGCCCGACCGCGGCGCGCAGATCCGCGGTGAGGCGGCCAAGCTGGGCGGGATGCTCGACATTGCGGGCAAAAAGAATGAACCCCCACGGGTCAGCCTGCGCAAAGAACCGCCTCTCGCCCGCGCTGAGCTCAGGGCCAGCGGGCGCCATAATGCAGGCGCGCGGCGCGCTCATGCCCAAAGGCCCAGGGCCGGGCTTTGCCTGCGGCAAGGCCTCACTCCTGCACCCGGGTGATGCAGGGCAGGCCGCGGGCGTTCAGGGCCGAGCAGGTCGTCCGCGCCTCGGCGCGATTGGCAAACCCCTCGGCCCGCAGGCGAAAGAACACCCGGCCCGAGACGACGGTCCGCTGCACCAGCGGCCCTTTTGTGCCCAGAAGATCGCCATGGGCGCGCACCAGCCGCTCCCATTCGGCCCGCGCCACCTCCGGGCTGTCAAAAGCGCCAAGCTGGATGAGTTGGGTGCCCGAGGGCGGAAACGCCGCGCGCTCGGGGTCGATCTGTCGCGCCTGATCCGGGCTTGGCGGGTCATCCTGGGCGGGCTGGGCCGGTTGCGGCGTCAATGAGCGGGTCGCCGGCTCCGGGCTGTCATTCGCCCGCTCGGCCGTTGTCTGATCGGGCGTTGTCTGGTCGGGCGTTGCCTGGTCGGGCGTTGCCTGGTCGGGTGCGGTTTGATCGGATGGGGTCTGATCGGGCAAAACCGGCACGGCATCGGGCGTCGTGGCCACCGCGTCGTCGTTTTCCGGGCTGGGGCTGGCGGGCGTTTCGTTGGCGGGCGTCTCGTTGGTGGGCGTCTCGTTGGTGGGCGCCACAAACCCGGCCGGTCGAGGTGTCGGGCGCGGCGCGACCCGGGGCGCTCCATCGGTCACCGTCAAGTCTTCTGCCGGATCGGGCGCGGCTGGGTCTGCCTGCGGCGCGCGTTCCACGGCATCAAGGTCGGGTTGTGCCGGCGGGTCGCGCAGCACCGTATCGGCGGGGTCGGTGTTGGGATCTGCCGTCGGATCACCGACACTGGCCGGATCAGTGGCGTCGGTCGGAGCACGCGATGGATCGGCGGGCGCGGTGTCCTGGCCAGGTGTCGCCAGCGCTGCGTCGGGCCGGACATCGGCCGGCCGCTCGTCACTGGTGTCGGGTGGCGCA
>JBCBKN010000295.1:0-6115 GCA_038521775.1 Pseudomonadota bacterium
CCCAGATAGCCCGCGCCCTGCAGCAGGTTTGCGGTTTCGGCAAGCGGCAGGCCGACCACGGCCGAGTAGGACCCGCCGATCCAGGGGATGAAGGCAGCGGCCCGCCCCTGGATGGCATAGCCGCCGGCCTTGCCCTCCCACTCGCCGCTGGCAAGATACTGGGCGATCTCGTCCTCCGACAAACGCTTCATCTTGACCGCCGTTTCGACCGTGCGGGCCCAGCGGCGTGGCCCCTGCAGGACAATCGACGTGATCACCCGGTGGCGACGACCGGACAGCGCCTGCAGGAAGGCCCGGGCCTCGGTGGCATTGTCAGGCTTGCCCAGGATCCGCCGACCCATCGCAACGGTCGTGTCGGCGGTCAGCACCAGCTCATCCTCCGCACGCGGCACGGCGTCGGCCTTTTCCCGGGCCAGACGCTCGGTATAGGGGCGGGGCAGCTCGCCCTTGCGCGGGGTTTCGTCGATATCGGCCGGGCTCACCCGATCCGGCACAATCCCGATGCTGGCCAGAAGCTGCAGGCGCCGCGGCGAAGCAGAGCCCAGCACCAGAGGCACGGCCTTACTTGAAGCGATAGGTGATGCGGCCCTTGGTGAGGTCATAGGGCGTCATTTCGACCTGCACCTTGTCGCCTGCAAGCACCCGGATGCGGTTCTTGCGCATCTTGCCGGCTGTATGGGCGATGATCTCATGGCCATTGTCGAGCTGTACCCGGAAGGTCGCATTGGGCAGAAGCTCCACGACCACACCTGGGAATTCCAGCATCTCTTCCTTGGCCATGGTCTCTCCCTGCCAGCCACCCGATCCGCAGCGCCCCCGCCCGAAGCGACCTGCGCGCGCGAAAATGTGCCCCGCCGCGGTGAATTGCAAGAGCCAATGCGCACAAATCCCGGGCGTGCAAATCCCGACCTGTCAGCGCTGATCGAAGCGGGTGCGGACATAGCGGCCGGGGGCATCCTCGATCACCCCGAGCTTTGCCCCTGGCGCGCGGGCATCGACCGTGCCGCGGGAATGACCCGCCAGCCAGCGGTCCCAGTCGACCCACCACGAGCCGGCGGTCTCCTCGGCGGCCTCCAGCCAGTCCGGCAGGGTTTCGGGGCCCATGTCGGCATTGGTCCAGAACTGGTACTTCCCGGATGCGGGCGGGTTCACCACCCCGGCGATATGGCCCGACCCGGCCAGCACAAAGCGCATTTTCGCACCGGTCATCTGCTTGGCGCCGCGATAGACGGCCGCGGCGGGCGCGATGTGATCTTCCTTGGTCGCGACATGGTAGACGGGCAGGGCGATCTGGTCGAGCTCGACCGGCACCCCAGCAACCTTCACATCGCCCGAGATCAGCGCGTTCTTGTTGTAGAAGGTGTCGAGATAATAGTGATGCACCTTGGCTGGCATCGCGGTGCTGTCGGAGTTCCAATAGAGCAGATCGAAGGGGAAGGGCTCCTTGCCCAGAAGGTAATTGTTGACGATGTAGCCCCAGATCAGGTCGGACGAGCGCAGCATGTTGAAGGCCTGCGCCATGGCCGAGGCGGGCAGATAGCCCTTCTCCATCTGGCTGTCGACGACCTTGAGCGTGCGATTGTCGACAAAGACCTGCAATTCGCCGGCATCCTCGAAATCAAGCAGCGCCGTGAAGAAGGTCGCCGATTTGACCCGCTTGTCCTTTACCTTGGCAAAATAGCCCAGCATCGTGCCGCAGAGCGTGCCGCCGATGCAATAGGAGGCCAGGTTGAGGCTTTTCTCCCGGGTTTCCTCCAGCACCTTGTCGATGGCTGTCGAAGCGCCGTCAAAAAGATAGCTCTCCCAGGTTTCATCCTTCTGGTCCTGGTTGGGGTTTACCCAAGAGATCATGAACACCGTGTGGCCCTGGGCGACCAGCCATTGGGCCATCGACTTTTCGGTATTAAGGTCGAGGATATAGTATTTGTTGATCCAGGGCGGGACGATCAGCAGCGGCGTGCGGTGCACCGCCTCGGTCGTCGGCGTGTACTGGATAAGCTGCATGACATTGTTTTCAAAGACCACCTTGCCCGGGGTCAGCGCCATGTTCTTGCCGACCGCGAACTTCTCCATATCGGTCTGGCGGATCAGCAGCTTGCCTTTCCCGCGCTCCAGATCCTCCAGCATCATCTGCAACCCGCGCACCAGGTTTTCGCCCTTTTCATCGGCCGTGGCGCGCAACACTTCGGGATTGAGGGTGAAGAAGTTCGACGGGCTCAGCGCCTCGATGAACTGGCGGGTGTAGAACTCGACCTTCTTACGGTCGCGGTCGTCGATCTCGTCATCGACCGCCCGAACCGCGTCCATGATATAGTCCGAGGTCAGAAGGTAGGATTGCTTGAGATAGTCAAAGAGCACATTCTCCGACCAATCCTCATGGCGAAACCGCTTGTCGCCGCGCGCCGGCTGGGTCACCGGCCCCTCATCCTCGGCGCCCATGAAGCGCATCATCGCCCGGCGCCAGAGCTCGGCCTGGTTCTGCCAATGCGCCATTGTGGCCTCGGCGATCTTTTCGGGATGGGCGATCATGGCCTGCTGCAGCTCTGAAAAGGCCGGCAGCGTGTTCAGCGGATCGCCATGCATGGGATGCTCTTCGGCAAGCTGGGCCTGCATGAGCGTGGACCAGATCGCCTGGCTCTGCTCGGCCACCCGCGCCATATTGGCCATGAATTCCTGGCTCGCCTCGGCCCCCTGAGCCAGTTCGCCGGTCGGGTCGGCCAGCTTTGCGCCTGCCACGGTCTCGATCGGCCGCTTGCCTTGTGTCATCTTGCTTGTGTCATCTTGGTCGTGTCCCCCGGGGCGCCGGCGCGCGTTTTCCCTCGCGCGCAGCTTTGAACCTGGTCCCAGACTATGCCATAGGGAGGCGAGGGCCAACAGTGTCGGAAGGCTCGGAGCACGCATGCAACGCTTGTCTTTGATCCTGGCCGCAGCGTCGGTGCTGAGCGCCTGCGCCGGGGCGGTGGTCGGGCCCGATCTTGGCGGTTATGAGATTGCCCAGTCCGAGGCGGTGCGCGATGCCGACTGGCCGCGGCTGATCGAGATTCCCGAGCCTCCGGCGCCCGGCAGGTTCACCGCGGCAGTGCCGGATCCGGCTGAGGGCGCTGCCACCGAGCTGCGGCTGCAGGCGGCCGCGTCGCGCATGCGCGCCCGGGCCGAGGCCTTGGCCGAGCCGGTGCTGAGCCCGGCGGAGCGCCGCCGTTTGACCCGGCGCTGAGGCGCGCATCGCAGGGCCTTTTTTATTGCGTCCGGGCATGGGCGCATTGCCGCCTTCCGGGCGCTCTCTGCGCATGACCGCCCGGGTAGACGCCCGGCCAGCCCGGACCACCGACGCCGAAGGTTGTGCCCCCGGCCTGCGCGCGGTAAGGCGACGTCCCGACACGCGCGCGAGCATTCTGGCATGACCCGAGAGACCGCTGGACCGTCAAACGAGTTCTACCGCATCAAGCGGCTGCCGCCCTATGTCTTTGCCGAGGTGAACCGGCTCAAGGCCAGTTATCGGGCCGAGGGCATGGACATTATCGATTTCGGCATGGGCAATCCGGACATGGATACCCCGCCGCATATCGTGGAAAAGCTGATCGAGACGGTGCAAAAGCCCCGCACCCATCGCTATTCGGCCAGCCGCGGGATCCCCGGGCTGCGCCGCGCCCAGGCAGGCTATTACGCCCGTCGCTTCGGGGTGGAGCTTGATGCCGAGACCGAGGTGATCGCCACGCTTGGTTCAAAGGAGGGGCTGGCAAATCTTGCCATGGCGATCACCGCGCCGGGCGATGTGATCCTCGCACCCAACCCGAGTTATCCCATCCACCCTTACGGCTTTATGATCGCGGGCGGCACGCTGCGCCATATCCCCGCGCTGCAGGGCGGCCGGTTCGACCCCGATGCCTATCTCGCCGCGCTCGACCGGGCGGTGCGCCATTCGGTGCCGGCTCCGGTGGCGATGGTGGTCAATTTCCCCTCCAACCCCACCGCCCAGACCTGCGATCTGGACTTCTACGCCGCGCTCATCGCCTTTGCCCGCACACATCATCTCTGGGTGCTCTCCGATCTGGCCTATGCCGAGATCTATTTCGACGGGCCACCGCCGCCCTCGATCCTGCAGGTGCCCGGCGCGCGCGATGTGGCGGTGGAGTTCACCTCGCTCTCCAAAACCTTTTCGATGCCGGGCTGGCGGATGGGCTTTGCGGTGGGCAATGCGCGGCTGATCGAGGCGCTGACCCGGATCAAGAGCTATCTTGACTATGGCGCCTTCACCCCCGTGCAGGTGGCCGCGGCGGCCGCCCTCAACGGGCCGCAGGATTGCATTGCCGAGATCCGGGCCACCTATACGTCTCGCCGCGATGTCATGGTCGAGGCGATGGGCCGCGCGGGATGGGAGATCCCGCCCCCGGCCGCCACCATGTTTGCCTGGGCGCCGGTGCCCGCGCCCTTTGACCGGCTGGGCTCGATGGAGTTTGCCAAGATCCTGCTCGCCGAGGCCGAGGTTGCCGTCTCGCCCGGGGTGGGCTTTGGCGAGTATGGCGAGGGCTTCGTGCGGCTGGGTCTGGTGGAGAACGAACACCGCATCCGCCAGGCCGCCCGCAACATCCGCCGGGTGATGCAAAACGCCGAGGAGATCCTCGCCCGCTACAGCCAGGCCGGCGGATGAGCGCAGATCCCTGGAGCTGGGCCGAGCAGCGCCGCGACACCGAGCTGAGCTACCGTGAGCTTTCGCGCGAGGCGGGGCTGGCGCCAGGCACCCGCATCACCCTCGATCTGGTCTTTCTGGCCTCGGAGACCGACTGCGATGAGGCCGGGCTGGTAAAGGCCCTCAAGCGCGCGGGCTACTCGGTCGAGATCGATCCCGAAGACGGCACGGTCGAGGCAAGCGTCGAGAATGTGCCCTTCACGGTCGAGGCGATTTGGACGCATGAGGAAAAGACCACCCGCATCGCGCTCCCGCTTGGCTATGCCCCCGATGGCTGGGGGTTTTTCGAGCCGGGCTGACGCGCCGGTTGAACCGCCGCGACGCGTGCGACGTACCATCAGCATGACCCAGAATTCCGATCCAAAGCGACCCGATCTGCCGGCCGAAGTGTTCTTTGACGGCGCCTGCCCGGTCTGTCGGGCCGAGATGGATCTGTGGAAACGCGCCGATGCGCTGTCCCAGACCCGTTGGCGCGATGTCGCCGGCCCCGATGCCCCGCCCGATGGGGTGAGCCGTGCGGCCGCCCTTGCCCGTTTTCACGTCCGGCTGGGCGACGGGCGGGTGGTGGCCGGCGCGCGGGCCTTTCTCGCACTTTTCAAATCCAACCGCCGGCTTCGACCGATTGCCGTGCTGCTCGACCGTCAGCCCTTTCTGATTGCGCTCGATGCGGGCTATTGGGCCTTCCTGCGACTGCGGCGGATCTGGCGCCCGCGCCCCGCACAGCAGGCGACCCGGTTGCCCTGACCCGCCCGCTGGTCTAAGCGAAGGGCGCAGTTCAGCGACGAGGCGCCCAATGACCCAGCCCTTCCGCATCGCTCTGGCCGGGCTCGGCACGGTGGGCACCGGCGTGCTGCGCATGCTTGACACCCATGGCCCACAGATCGCCGAACGCGCCGGGCGGCCCATCGAGGTGGTCGCGGTGTCGGCCCGCTCGCGCAGCCGTGACCGTGGTGTGGACATCTCGGGGTATCACTGGATGGACGACCCGGTCACACTGGCCACAGGCGACGGCATCGACTGTTTTGTTGAGGTGATCGGCGGCGAAGACGGGCCGGCCAAGGCCGCCGTTGAGGCTGCGCTCGATGCGGGGCGGCATGTGGTGACCGCCAACAAGGCCATGCTCGCCCGCCACGGCACGGCAATGGCGGCCCGGGCCGAGGCAAACGGGGCTGCGCTGCGCTTTGAAGCGGCGGTGGCGGGCGGCATCCCAGTGGTCAAGGCGCTGGGTGAGGGGTTGGTCGGCAACGCCATCACCCGGGTGCTGGGCGTCATGAACGGCACCTGCAACTATATTCTGACCGAGATGGCGCGAACCGGCGCCGATTATGCCGATGTGCTGGCCGAGGCCCAGCGGCTGGGCTATGCCGAGGCCGACCCCGAGGCCGATGTCGGCGGGTTCGATGCGGCCCATAAGCTCGCGCTGCTGGC
>JBCBKN010000296.1:0-6096 GCA_038521775.1 Pseudomonadota bacterium
CGCGAACACAATGGCCTGTGTGTCCGAGGCGGTCGGTCTTGCACTCCTGAATTCAACCGGCGCCCCGGCACCCTATGAGAGCAGGGATCAATATGCGGAGGCGGCCGGCCGGGCGGTCATGACGCTGCTCGACAAAAGCATCCGGGCCCGCGATGTCGTCACCCGCGAAAGCCTTGAAAACGCAGCGCGTGTGGTCGCTGCGACCGGCGGCTCGACCAATGCGGGACTGCACCTTCCCGCCATTGCGCATGAAGCCGGCTTCAGCTTCACGTTGCAGGATGTGTGCGACATCTTCCGCGAAACGCCCTATTTCGTCGATCTCAAACCGGGCGGCGCATTTGTTGCAAAAGACCTCTACGAGGCCGGCGGCGTGCCCGTCGTTATGAAGGAGCTCCGCCGCGCCGGGCTATTGCACGAGCACTGCATTACCGCATCTGGCCGCACGATCGGCGAGGAACTCGACCGCGTCGATGCTGAGCCCGATCACCGTGTCATCCACTCGGTCGATGCGCCGATCAGCAAGACCGGCGGCGTCGTCGGGCTGAGCGGCAATCTGGCGCCGGAAGGCGCCATCGTCAAAATTGCCGGGATGAGTGAGGAGCGGCTGCGCTTCACGGGTCCGGCCCGGGTGTTTGAATGCGAAGAGGACGCCTTTGCCGCGGTCAAGACCCGCGCCTATTCGGAAGGCGAAGTCATCGTCATCCGCAATGAGGGGCCAGCGGGCGGGCCGGGCATGCGCGAGATGCTCCAGACCACCGCCGCCCTCTCCGGTCAGGGCATGGGCAGCAAGGTCGCGCTGATCACCGATGGCCGGTTCTCGGGCGCGACGCGCGGGTTCTGCGTGGGGCATGTGGGGCCCGAAGCCGCGCATGGCGGGCCGATTGCGCTGATCCAGAATGGCGACATGATCACGCTCGATGCCATTGACGGGCGTCTGGACGTGGCGCTCAGCGAAGACGAACTTGCGGCGCGCCGCGCGGACTGGACCGGCCCCAGACCCACGATTTACAGCTCCGGCGCGCTGTGGAAATACGCCCAGCTTGTCGGCAAGACCATGCTCGGCGCGGTGACCCACCCCGGCGCGGTCGAGGAGCGGCACATCTATGCCGATCTCTGACCTCCGAAATCTGCGTTGGCTTGCCGTTCTGCCAGCGGCGCTGCTGCTCGTCGCATGCGCGGCGGACGAGGAGCGCATGGCCGTTCAGTCGGTTGAGATGGAGCGGGCCGTGGTCGCCGCGGGCGGGCGCAGCATCGATATCGTCCCGCCAAACGGGTATTGCATCCTGGGCGACACGGTTGAGACCGGCGAGCAGGCGGTCTTTGCGCTGATCGGGCGCTGTTCCGACGGCCCGGCGACGGCGTTTCCCGACGGTCTGCTGACCGCATCGGTGTCGCACGCGCCGCTCTTTCGAGAGGGCACGCCGGTGGCCGATGAGCTGGACGCGTTGGAGACGTTCTTGGGGTCGGCCGAGGGACGATCGCTGCTTGCCCGCAGCACGGCGCCGGAAGATCTTGAAATCATTGAGACATACCGCGAAGACGGTATGCTTGTCCTGCTGATCGAGGATCGCGGCGTGGCCACGCTTCCGGTGTCGACCCCGCGGTTCTGGCGCGCGTTCTTGGAGGTCAACCAGCGCATGGTCAGCGTGTCGGCCAGCGCGCTTGAGGGCGACGAAGCGTCCGAGCGGGCCGTGCTTGCGCTGTTGCGCGCCTTTGCTAAGGAGCTGCGCATGGCCAATGCGAGGCCCGTTCTGGGTCTTCCAAGCGCAGGCTGACGGGATGTCGGGTGAGGCTGGCTGGCGCAACCAACGGGCGCGCAGCCTCACAGACCCCGCGCGGCTGGCGCGCGATCCGCGCGTTCTCTTTCATGTCGATCTGGCCCGCGAGCTGTCGGCCGCGGCGGCCCGGCATACGGGGCCGGCGGCGTCGGGGCTGCGGCTGACCGACACGCTTGGCCTGCATCACGATGGTGCGGAGGACAGCGTGCGCGTGACCAGCTCGGCCTATCGCTCCGATCCGGGCGCGGAGACCGGGCTTGGGGTCGAATTGTCGGACTTTGCGGGAAGCTATATGTCGGTGACGCTGGATCTGCCCACGGGTGGCGCGCCGGTCTCGCGGCGTTCGATCATCGCGGTGTCGGTGGAGTTCTCGCCGCCCGAGGCCGCGCCCCAGCCGCGGCTAAACCTCAAATGGGGTGCCGATATCGAGCACCCGCGCCCCTGGCTCACCTGGCTGCCCGAAGGGGTATATGCGGAGTTCGAGCTCTCCGATCTGCCGCTCATGACGCCCTATGGCGGGTGGATCGATCTTCTCTTTCCCCCCCTGCACAATGCGCAGATCCGGGTGACGGCGCTGAGCCTTGCCCATTGGCTGCGGCTTGATGTCTGATCCGGTCTGAGCGCGCGCCGGCCTCACCACGCCGCGCGGAAGGCGCGATCGAGGATCCCGCGATAGATCCTGGCGAGCCTTCGGATGTCGCTGATCGAGACGCGCTCGTCGATGCTGTGCATATGCCGGCCGACCAAGCCGAACTCAACGACCGGGCAATGCGCACGGATGAAGCGCGCATCGGAGGTGCCGCCCGAGGTCGAAAGCGTCGGCTCCAGCCCGGTTTCGGCGCGCACCGCATCCGCGACCAGCGCGCTCAGCGGGCCCGGCGGGGTGACAAACGCCTCGCCGGAGCAGGAGGTCGCGATCTCGATCCGCACGCCGGTGCCGGCCGAGGCGCTGTCAGCCGCGCGGGTCAGCCAGGCCGTCAGCATGTCGGCGCTCTGCAGATCGCCAAACCGGATGTTCAGCCGGGCCTCGGCCTGCCCCGGCACGACATTGCCGGCCGGGTTGCCGGTGTCGATGCTGGTGACGGCCAGGGTCGAGGCGTCGAAATGCGCCGACCCCCGGTCAAGCTCGGCCGAGGCGATCCGGTCCAGAAAGCGCACAAGCGCATGCAGCGGATTGGCCGCGCGATGCGGATAGGCGGTGTGGCCCTGCGTGCCAATGGCTCGGATCTGCGCCGAGAGCGATCCCCGCCGCCCGATCTTGATCATATCGCCCAGCCGTTCGGGGCAGGTCGGCTCGCCGACCAGGCAGGCATCGAGGCGTTCGCCCCGCGCGGCCATCCAGTCGAGAACAGCACAGGTGCCGTCAGTGGCAGGCCCTTCCTCATCGCCGGTGATCAGGAGGGCAATGCTTCCTGGCGGCTGCGACTTGGCCGCATCCATGGCCGCCGCACAAAACGCCGCGACCCCGGATTTCATGTCGACCGCGCCGCGCCCCCAGAGCAACCCGTCGCGAACCGCGCCTGAAAACGGATCGACCGACCAGGCCGCAAGATCGCCGGGCGGCACAACATCGGTGTGGCCGGCAAAGCCGAAGACCGGGCGCGCCGACCCCCAGCGGGCGTAGAGATTTGGCGTGCCGTTGCGGTCGATGCGGGTGCAGGTGAAGCCCGCGGCCGCCAGATGGCGGGTCAGCAGATCCAATGCGCCGCCTTCCGCAGGCGTCACACTGGGACAGCGCACCAGCGCCGCGGCAAGCGCGACCGGGTCCGTGGCCTGGTCTGGATCGGCATCCGAGCTGGGCAGGGTCATGTCGGTCGCAACAGGAGCCGGTCTCAGCTGTCCGGCAGGGGGCTGCGCGGATCTTCGCTCAAAAACGGTGTGACGGCGACCACCATGACCGCGTTTTCACTGCGCGCCCGGGCGATGAGCGCTGCATCCTCGTCGGAGGTCTCTTCCCCGGCTTCGGCCCGCTCCTCGGCGGTGCCATATGAGGTGACGTCGAGCGGCGCAAACCCGGCCTGCCGCAGCAACTCGACCGTCTCGCGCACCGCCTCGGCCTCGTCGCGACCAGGCGCGTGGCAGAGCACGCCGGCCCCATCGCATTCGGCCGGAAGCCCGTCATCGGGCCCGCGACCGGTTTCGACCAGCAGCATGAAGACATCGTCGCGGGCAGCGCTTTCCTTGCTCATGCCTCTCTCCGACCTTGGGCGGAGCGCCCCGGGCCCGCACCTTTATGCGTCAGCGGGCAGCCCCTTGTCCATCAGCGCCTTGATCTGGTCGACCGATGTTCCTGCGACGATCCGACCGAGTTCGGCATCGCCGCGCAGGACCAGAAGGGTGGAGCGTCTTGGGATGTTCCGGCTGGCGGCCACCGGGTGCGATCTGAAGGCATCCCAATCGACGCGCACAAACAGCATTGCCGCGTCATAGGCCGGGTCGGCCTCGCGAAGCTGCGCGATCACCCGCGCCTGTCGGGCACAGGTGCTGCACCAGCTGGCGCCATACTCCACAAAGACCGTCTTGCCCGCCGCAAGCGCGTCTTCGATCACGCCGGGTGTGTAGTCGACGGTCTCGGCGCTCGCCACGGCCATGCTGGCGCCGAACGGCAGTGCGAGGCTGACGAGGGCGGTCAGGCGGCAGAAATCGCGACGGTTCATGGCGGTCTCCTTTCGGTCGGATGGGGTCAGAGTGCGATCGACAGGTCCTGAAGCCAGTAGGGCAGCGTTCGGATTGCCCAGGCGTCGATCATCTTGTGGATGCCAAACAGGATCATCAGCCCAACGGCGACAAAAAGCCCGCCCAAGAGCGGTTTGGAGCGTTCGGCAAGCCCGCGCAGGGACCGGGCGCGGCTGCGGATGACCTCGCGCGCGCCAAGCCCCAGGCCGAGGATCAGGGTTGAGACGCCAAGCGCGAAGGCGACCATGATCAGAAACGCCCAGACGAGGCTCTCGCCCTGGCTGGCAAGTGCTATGGCACCGCCCAGCGTCGGGCCGATGCAGGGTGACCAGACCGCACCCAGCAGCATGCCGCCAAGAAACTGGCCGCGCAGGCCGCCAAGATCCATCCCGCCCATGCGCTGATCGGCGGTCGTTGCAAAGCCCGCGGTGACGGTTTCAAAGCCGCGGTTCAGGGCCGGGATCAGCAGCACCGCCCCGAACAGGATCATCAGCGTCGCGCCGATGCGGGCCAGACCCTCCTCGGTCAGGCCGATGGCATGTCCAGCACTGGCCACGATCATCCCGAAGGTGACAAAGGAGATCGACATGCCGGCGGCCAGGGCAAGCGGGCCCCGCCGGTCGGCCTGCAGTGCCGAGCCCAGCACGATGGGCAGCACTGGCAACACGCAAGGGTTGATCAGCGTGAGCAACCCCGCGCCATAGGCAAAGATGAGTTCCATGTCCGGCCCAAATGCTGTGCGCTCGCGGGCAAGGATGGCCCGCTGCCGCGGGGTCTCAACTCACAAAAACCGAAGCGTCTTCACGCCCGCGCCAAAGACTGTAACAAAGCCGCCCGCGTTTTGCGGGCAGCGCCGGCATGCTTATGATCGGCCAAGGGGACGTCGCGCCGTCGGTCAGTCGCGCAACAGCTCGTTGATCGCGGTTTTGGCGCGGGTGCCGGCATCGACGCGTTTGACGATCACTGCGCAATAGAGGTTCACGCCGCCCGAGGAGGGCATGGAGCCCGCGACCACCACGGCAAAGGGCGGCACCTCGCCATAGACGACCTCGCCCGTGGCGCGATCGACGATCTTGGTCGATTTGCCGATGAAGACGCCCATGCCAAGGACCGCGCCCTCGCGGATGATGCAGCCCTCGACCACCTCCGAGCGGGCACCGATGAAGCAGTCATCTTCGATGATGACGGGCCCGGCCTGCAGGGGTTCGAGCACCCCGCCGATCCCGACCCCGCCGGAGAGATGCACGTTGCGCCCGATCTGCGCGCAGGAGCCGACCGTGGCCCAGGTGTCGACCATCGTGCCCTCGCCGACATGCGCGCCCAGATTGACGAAGGAGGGCATGAGCACGGCCCCGCGGCCAATATGGGCCGAGCGGCGCACGATCGCGCCCGGAACCGCGCGAAACCCGGCATCGCGCCATTGATTGGGGCCCCAACCGTCAAATTTCGAGGGCACCTTGTCCCACCATTGCGCGCCGCCCGGGCCGCCCGGGATCATCTCCATATCGTTGAGCCGGAAACTCAGCAGCACCGCTTTCTTGGCCCATTGATTGACCGTCCAGGTGCCATCCTCGCCGCGTTCGGCGACCCGAAGCGCGCCGCTGTCCAGCGCGCCGAGCGTTGCCTCAACCGCATCGCGCGC
>JBCBKN010000297.1:0-6090 GCA_038521775.1 Pseudomonadota bacterium
CGCAGCACGGCTTCGGTGTCCGCGCCGAGCCCCGGCAGGGCCGTCTCCAGCCGTCCCGGCTCCTCGGCAAAGCGGAGCGGCATGCCGATATGCAGGTTGCCGTCTGCGTCGCGATGCAGCATGCCGCGCGCCGCGACATGCGGGCGATGAAACGCCTCGTACAGGTCGAGCACCGGCGCAAAACAGACGTCGCGCCCGGCAAACCACGCCTCCCATTCGTCGCGGGTCTTGCCAGCAAAGATCCCGGTCAGACACGCCTTCACCGGCGCCTGCCCCGGGCCCGGAGGCCCTTCGGCCGCCGGGATCAGATCGGGCCGGCCCAGATCGGTGAGCAATCTGCGCACGAATTTATGCTCCACCCCGCCCAGCACCACATGCCGCCCGTCGCTGGTTGCATAGGGGCGAAAGAAGGCATAGCCGCCGAAACTGCGCTCCTCGGCCGGCACCGGCGCGCGGTCCTCGGCAAAGACCGGGCCGATCACATTGGGCAGCCAGGACATCAGCGCATCCTGCATCGAGATGTCGATCACATCGCCCCGCCCCGTGGTCTGGCGCCGCAGCAGCGCCATCAGGATCGCCGAAAGCGCCATCAGCGAGCCGGCGAGATCGGCGGCCGGCACGCCGGGATTGGTCGGCTGACCATCGGCACCCAGGGTCAAGGATGCCGTGCCCGAAAGCGCCTGGATCGCGATGTCATGGGCGGGGCGCGCCACCTCCGGCCCCTGCTGTCCGAAGGCCGCGATCGAGCAATAGACAAGGCGCGGGTTGACCGCCCGCATCGCCGCGGGCCCCACGCCCAACCGGTCGACAACCCCGGGGCGGAACGCTTCCAAAAAGACATCGGCGGACCTCGCCAGGGCAAACAATGCGGCCTTCCCGGCCTCGGTCTTCAGATCCAGCACCACCGAGCGCTTGCCGCGATGGGTGTTGCGAAACCAGGTCGTCCAGCCATCGGCCGTGCGATAGCCGATCTGGCGGGCCGGCTCTCCGGCGGGCGGCTCGATCCGGATCACATCGGCACCGTGATCGGACATCATCATGGTCAGATGCGGCCCTGGCAGGAACATCGAAAGGTCGAGCACCCTGATGCCGTCAAGTTTCATCTCCGCCCCCGTTCCTGGCGCGCCCGGGGATGCGGACGGGCCGGTTTCACCCCAACTCAGAAAAACCTGTCCGGCCGGCACCGGAATGGCAAGCCGGCCCGCGGCAAGGCAGCTCCTCAGCCCCTCAGATCACCCCCGCTGCGCGCAACGCCTCGGCCCTGTCGCCCATGCCGATCTCGTCGAGAACCGCCAACGTGTCGGCCCCCATCTGCGGCGCCGGCAGGCTGGGCGGCGAGGCCCCCATCCGTACCGGGTTGGCCAGCATCGCGAGCCCAGGCATCGCCGGGTGATCGGTCGGCACCACCCCGCCCCGGTCGCGGAAATAGGGGTTGTCGATGGCCTGGGCGAGGTCATAGACCGGCGCGGCCGGCACCCCGCCGGCCATCTCCGCCATCCAATCGGCCGTCGAGCGTGTGCGCGCCCGCGCATCCAGGATCTGCATCAGCGCATCGCGATTGGCAAAGCGCTCGCGTGGGCCGGCAAAGCGCGCATCGGCCGGCAGGTCGGGCAGGCCCATCACCTGGCAAAGCCGCTCCCAGAACTTGGGCAGCACGCACATCACAAAGATCCAGCCATCGGCGGTGGGCAGCGCCTCGCAGGGCACATGCGCCGGATGGCCCGAGCGGGGGCGCCGGGCGGTCATCTCGCCCGCATTGAGATACCAGGTGGCGGGATAGGTGAGCTGGTGCATCGCGACATCGTAAAGCGAGACATCGACATCACGCCCCTGCCCGGTGCGCGCGGCGGACAAGAGCCCAGCGACCAGCGCAAAGGCACAGGTCACGCCGGTCATGTAATCGACGAGCGAGAGGCCGAACCGGGCGGGCGGCGCGTCGGGCTCCCCGGTCAGGCTCATGAACCCCGCCTCGGCCTGCATGAGATAGTCATAGCCCGGCCAGGCGGCCCGCGGCCCGTCGCGCCCATAGGCCGACAGATGGGCGCAGACCAGGCTGGGCTTCAGCCCGCCCAGCGCGCCATAGGTCAGGCCCAGCTTGCCCGGCTGATCGCCGCGCAGATTGTTCATCACCGCATCCATGCGCGGGGCGAGCGCGCGCAGGATCTCCTGACCCTCAGGGGTTTTCAGATCGAGCGTGATGGAGCGCTTGTTGCGGTTAAAGGTCTGAAAGAACTGGCTGTCATTGTCGGGCAATAGATGCGGGCCCACCTGGCGCGAGCTGTCGCCGCCCGGCCGGCCGGGGCCTGCGGGTGGTTCGATCTTGATCACCTCGGCGCCCATATCGGCCAGGTAGAGCGAGCCGAAGGGCCCCGCGCCATACTGCTCGGCCGACAGGATCCGGACCCCGTGAAGCGGCAGGTCTGCCATCATCGCCTCCCCTTTATTTGTCCGGACAAGTTGCGCGGTCGCGCGACCCTGTCAAGGGAGCGACGCCGGCAAGCCCGCGCGCCGCGCAAGATCGACGCTTGACATGCGCAGCGATGACCTCAAACTTGTACGGACAAATTCGGGTCGAGGGGAGGCCTCAGAATGACCATCGCTCAACGTGCCGCGGCAGCGGTCGCCTTTTTGGCCTGCGCCATGCCGGCAACTGCGCAGGACCTTCTGTTCCTGGCCGAGGATGTGCCGGCGGGCCTGAACTATGACGGGCCGGCCGCGGCGATCCCGACCAGCCAGACCGGCATGGTCAATCTCATGGAGCCGCTCTTTGCCTACGCCACGAACCCGCCGGATGCCGAGGGGATCATCACCCCGGATTTCGGCACCTTCGAGGGCCGGCTGGTCGAAAGCTGGAGCTTTGATGAGGCAAGCCTGACCTGGACGCTGAACCTGCGCCAGGGGGTGACGGGCTGCAACGGGGCGACATTCACGGCCGATGATGTGATCTACACCTTCGCCCGGGCCAAATCGATCTCGGGCGCCGCACCCATCGGCTGGTTTTTGTCCAATGTCGGCTCGATCGCGGGCTTTACCACCGATGTCTTCGGCGATGAGACGGCCCGGGTTCTGGGCGACGAGGTCGTGAAGATCGACGATTACACCGTGCAGATCACACAATCCGAACCCAATGCCCTGTTCCTGCCGGTGCTGACGATCTTCGGGCTCTACATCTTCGACAAGGAAGGGATGGAGGCCGAGGCCACGGCGGAGGACCCCTGGAGCCACGAATTTGCCAACAATCGCGGCGTGGCAAGCTTTGGCCCCTATTGCCTGGAGCGCTGGACCAAAGATGACGAAATGGTCTTCGTTGCCAATGAAGACTATTACCTCGGCGCGCCGGCGATCAAACGCGTGGTCATGAAGAAGGTGCCGCAAAGCTCCAACAGGGTGGTGATCCTGCGCACCGGCCAGGCGCAGTTGGTGCAAAACCTCACGCCGCGCGAATATGACAGCCTGCGCGATGCGGCGGGCGTGCAAGTGGCCGGGGTGCTGGGCAATTCCAACCTCTTTGTGCATATGAATTTTGCCACCCCGCCCTTTGACAACCCGCTGATCCGCCAGGCGATTGCGCATGCGATCCCGACCGAGCAGATCATCACCAATGGCTATTTCGGCCAGGCCACACCCTGGCTGGGCCATGTGCCCTCGGGCTATCCGGGCTATGCGGAGAGCGCGGCGCAATACCCGTTCGATCCGGATCGGGCAAAGGCGCTGCTGGCCGAGGCCGGCTTTCCCGACGGGGCGGGGCTGGAGGCCTTTGCCGATGCGTTTCAGCTCACCTATGTGGCCGAGAAGGAAACGACGCTCGGCCCGGTGGTGAACGCCATTCAGACCAGCCTGCGCGCGGTCGGCGTGCCGGTGACGCTGAACCCGATCCCGCAGACCCAGTATGGCGACCGACAGCTGGTCAAGCGCGATCTGCCCTTTGCGATCAACGATCAGGAAAAGCCCATCGGGGTCGATGCGGGCTATGCGATCCAGCTTTTCTTTGTGTCGGCCGACAAGGGCGGGCTCAACAATATGGTCGTCTATTCCTCCGATGAGGTCGACAGCCTGTGGGCCCAAGCACGGGTCGAACAGGACGTGGCGGCGCGCGATGCGCTGTTGGCCCAGATCCAGGACATCTTGATGGCCGATGTCGTCTGGGCGCCGGTGGTCGAGTACAAGACCCAATGGGCGTTCTCCGACACGCTGTCCGGGCTGCAATGGCACCCCGACAATTCGGTGCGCTTTGTCGATCTGAGCTACGAGTAAGCCACAGCACCCGACGGCGCGACCGCCCCGGCCCGCCCCCATGCTGCTGCGCTACGTGGTTCGGCGGATACTGATCGGCATCGTGCAGCTGCTGGGGCTGACGGTCGCGGTCTTCTTCCTGATCCGGCTGCTACCGGCAGATCCGGTCTCCCGCTTTGTGGGGCTGAACGCCTCGCCCGAGGCCTATGCCCAGGCCGAGGCCAATCTCGGCCTCGACCGGCCGCTGGGCACGCAGCTTCTGCATTATCTGGGGCTGGCGCCGTCGGAGGGCGACGGGCTGCTGCAGGGCTCGCTGGGCACAAGCTGGGTGACGGGCTCGACCGTGGCCGCCGAGATCGGCGACAAGCTGCCGCTGACGCTTGAGCTGATCACGGTGAGCTTTCTGGTGGCGTTTCTGATCTCGGTGCCGATCGGCATGCTTGGCGCGCTGCGCCCGGGCGGACGGGCCGATCAGGGCGTGTTCTTCTACTCGCTCTTTGCCGGCTCGCAGCCCGAGTTCTGGTGGGGGCTGCTCTTTGTCTTCGTCTTCTTCTTTCAGCTCGGCTGGGCGCCGGCCCCGCTGGGCGTGCTGTCGCCGCTCACCTCGGCCCCGCCCGATGTGACCGGCTTTATCCTGATCGACAGCCTGCTTGCGGGCCGGATGGCGGTCTTTGTCGAAGCGCTGCACCATCTGATGCTGCCAGTGCTCACACTGGTCTTCATTCTCTCGGGGCCGATCATCAAGATGGTGCGCCAGAACATGGCAAGGGCGCTGCAATCGGATTTCGTGCTTTATGCCCGCAGCGTGGGGCTGCCACGCGGTACGGTGGCACGCTATGCGCTGCGCGCGGCAATGGCCCCCTCCATGACGCTGATCGGGATCCTTTATGGCTTCATGCTGGGTGGGGCGGTTCTGATCGAAAGCGTCTTTTCGCTGGGCGGGCTGGGCCAGTTTGCCATCCGCTCGATCCTGGCTTTCGACTATCCGGCGATCCAGGGCGTGGTGCTGGTGATCACCGCGATCTCGCTGGCCGTCTATCTGCTGCTCGACATTCTGCATGCGGTGATCGACCCGCGGGTGGCCTATTGATGTCCGCACCGGCCAGCGAAACCGTGCAAGAGCACACAGCGCCATTGCCCGGCAGGGGCCGGCCACGACGTGTGGGCGGGCTTTTGACGCTTGGCATTGCGCTCGTCTCGCTGGTCGTGGCCCTTGCCGCCATTGGGCCCAGCATCGCGCCGCATGACCCCACCATCGCCACGGGCGGGGTCAATCTGCCGCCCCCGGCGCTGAGCGCCTGGCCCGGGCTTCTGGCCGGCGCCATTTTCGGCACGCTCGATGCGCCCGTGCACTGGTTCGGCACCGATGCCTCGGGCTTTGATGTTTTCTCGCGCGTCATCTCGGCCCCGCGCACGGATCTGGCGATTGCGCTGGCCGCAAACATCCTGTCGCTGGTGCTGGGGGTGCTTTTGGGCCTTATCGCGGGGTATTTCCGGAACTGGGCGACCGAGACGCTGATGCGGGTCTCCGACGTGTTGCAAAGCTTTCCGGTCTTCATCTCGGCGATGATCCTGGTCGCGCTGGCCGGCCGCTCGACCGTCAATATCGTGCTCGCGCTCAGCCTTCTCTACACGCCGATCTACATCCGCCTCACCCGGGCCGAGGTCATGGCCCAGAAAACCCGCGGCTTTGTCGAGGCCGCGCGGGCCATCGGGCTGACCGAGCTGCAGATCGCGCTGCGCCATGTGCTGCCCAACGCGCTGACGCCCGCGCTGATCCAATCCTCGGTCACGATCGGCTTTGCGATCCTGCTGACCGCGGGTCTGTCCTTCGTCGGCGCCGGTGTGCGCCCCCCG
>JBCBKN010000298.1:0-6084 GCA_038521775.1 Pseudomonadota bacterium
GGCAAGCGAGATCACCGCCTTCCAGAAAAATCGCATGCGCGGTGAACGCTCGGTCCGCATCTGGGTTCTCCTCGGGCCGCGGATATGCGGCCGTTCTCCGGCGCCCGTCGCAGGGGCCGCGGCGCATTCGGTTCATAGCAGCCGGATAGAGCCGCTGTCCCGGCCAATGATGCTGTGGCGATGCGCGCTGACGAGCGCAGGGCGCGCCGATCGGGTGGGGCGTGGGAGCGCAGGAACCCTCCGCTTTGCCGGAATCGGAGCGCTGCTCTGGCGCAGTCGGGTGCAGTCGGGCGAAGTCAGGCGCCCTCACGCGGCGGCTGGCCGTTCAGCCAGCCCAGAATGATCTCGCGGTGCCGCGCGCCGCCGTAACTTGCAAAATGCCCGCCATGCACGGTTTGCACCGGCAGATCGAGCAGCCGTTCCATCGATCGGCGATAGTCATCGGCATTGGCGTGATAGGTGTCCTCGATCAGCGGACCGTCATAGACGATGTCGCCCGAGATCAGCGTGCCGGTCGCCGCCTCCCACAGCGCGATGCCGCCCGGCGAATGCCCGGGCGTGTGGATGACCTCAAAGACCCGGTCGCCCAGGTCGATGAGATCGCCATCCTCCAAAAGCCGCTTCGCCGGGGCGGGGCGCACGGCATAGCTGGCGCTCTCATAGGGCGCGGGGGGCAGACGGGTGAAAATCGCGTCGGTTACATAGGGGTCGGACAGGGTCGAGGCCCGGCTGGGTGCGGCCAGGATATCGGCTTCGGCCCGGTGCACGGCGCGGTCCTCGAACTCATGATGGCACCCGATATGGTCGAAATGGGTGTGGCTGGCAACGGCGGTCAGCGGACGCTTGGCGACCAGCGGCACCGAGTCGCGCAGCGAGACCACGCCCATGCCGCTGTCGACCAGCATGTCCCGCTCGCGCCCCCGCACATGCCACATGTTGCAGCGATAGAAGGGCTCGATGAAGGGCTCGTCGATCAGGGTGATGCCATCGGCCATCGGCTGAAGGCGGTACCATTCCTCGGGCCGTGCGCGGGGCGGGGTGGGGGGCTGTGCGTCTGGGTTGTCGGGTGCGGGGACCATGGCTCAAGCCTCGTTGGGAAAGACAAGAAGGGCGTCCGGTGCTGCCGACAGCGTCACGCGTGCCCCGGGCGATGTCGTGCTGTCAGCCGGCAGATGCGCAATGAGTGTCAGATCCGGGGCCGGTTCGGGGCGCAGATGCGCGCGGATATGGGTCCCGAAAAAGGCCGCGTCCGTCAGACGGGCCGTGCCCAGCGCGAGGCCCGTGCCATCGACCCGCAACGCCTCGGGCCGGATGCAGAGCGTTGCCGGGCCTTCGTGCGGGCTGGAAAGCGGCAGGCGGCCCAGCGGCGTGTCGGCGCCTCCCGCGTCCAGCCTGGCGGGAATGCGGTTCATCTCGCCCATAAAGCCCGCGGCAAAGAGCGTGGCCGGCTGGCGGTAGATGCGCGCCGGCGGGCCGTCATCCTCGATGCGCCCTGCATTCATCACCACGATGCGGTCGGCGATGGCCATCGCCTCCTCCTGATCATGGGTCACGTGCAGAAAGGTCGTGCCGACCTGGCGCTGGATCGCCTTGAGCTCATCCTGCATGGCGCGGCGCAGTTTCAGATCGAGCGCGCCCAGAGGTTCGTCCAAAAGCAGGAGCTTGGGCGCGACCGCAAGCGCGCGGGCCAGCGCCACGCGTTGCCGCTGCCCGCCGGAGATCTGGTGCGGCCGCTTGCCCGCCGCCTCGGTCAGCCCCACAAGCGCCAGCATCGCCTCCGCGCGCGCCCGCCGGGCCGCCCGGCCCATCCCGGCCATGCGCAGCCCAAAGCCCACATTTTCGGCCAGGCTCATATGGGGAAACAGCGCATAGTCCTGAAACACCGTCGCGGTGGGCCGGCGCGCTGGCGGCAGCTGCGCCATGTCCTGCCCGCCCAGCTGAACCCTGCCGTGATCGGGGGTCACGAACCCGCCCAGCACCGACAAAAGCGTGGTCTTGCCGCAGCCTGAGGGGCCCAAAAGCGTGACATAGCTGCCCGCCTCGATCTCCAGATCGATGCCGCGCAGCACCGGTTGCGCGGAAAAGCTGTGGCTGATGCCCGAAAGGATGACCCCAGCGCTCATGCCCGTCGCCGCCGCAGCACGAAAATCTCCAGCGCCAGGACCAGCGCGACCGAGACCAGAAACACCACGCTGCCGATCGCGTTGAGCCGCGGCGAGAGGCCCGAGCGCAACAGAGACCAGATCTCGACCGGCAAGGTGACGTCAAAGCGGGTGAGCAGGAAGGCGATGATGAACTCGTCCCAGCTGAGCGTCACGGCCAGAAAGAACGCCGCCGCAATGCTGGGCATCAGCATCGGCACGGTGATCAGGCCCAGCACCTGCCATTCGCCCGCGCCCAGATCGCGCGCGGCCCGCTCGGCCCCGGCCTGCTGGGCGCCCATCGAGGCATAGATGATCGCAAAGGCCAGCGGCAGGTTGATCACCACATGGCCGATCGCCGCGGTCCAGAGCGACAGGCCCAGCCCGGCGCGGGTGAGCACGATCAAAAGCCCCAGCCCCACGATCAGATAGCTTACCGTCAGCGGCGCGATCAGCAGCGCCCGGATCAGCGCGGCGCCGGGCAGGGCGTGGCGCGCAAGGCCCCAGGCGGCCAGAAAGCCCAGCGCGACCGCCAGCGCCGATGACCCGCCCGCCACGATCAGCGAATGCGCAAGCGCGCCGGTCAGGTCGCCATCGCCCAGCACCTCGGCATACCAGCGCAGCGATGGGCCGGTGAAGGGCGGCACGGGCAGCCGGCCGTCCTGGAACGAAAACAGCACCAGCGCGCCCACGGGCAGATAGATGAACCCGAAGGCAAGCACGAGATAGAGCCAGGGCAGGGCGCGGGTCACAGCCGCTCCAGCCGCAGCCAGCGCGCGCAGGCCAGATAGGCCAGGCTCACAATCCCCATCAGTAGGATCGCCAGCGCCGCGGCCAGGGGAAAATCGGCCCGCCGGCCAAGCTGCACCATGATCACCTGCGGAACCGTGAGCTCGGTATTGCCGCCCAGGATCTGGGGCGTGACATAATCGCCGATGCACAGAACGAAGGTGAGAAACGCGCCCGTGACGATGCCGGGCAAGGTCAGCGGCAGGATCACATGCCAGAAGGTCTGCAGCGCATTCGCCCCCAGATCGCGTGCCGCGCGGCGGTAATTGGGCGAAAGCTGCACCAGATTGGCATAGATCGACAGGGTCAGCAGCATGACAAAGAAATGCACAAACCCGGTGACAGTGGCAAAGCGGGTGTTGGCCAGGGTGATCGGCGCCTCCGTCAGCCCCAGCGTCATAAGCGCCTGGTTCACCACCCCTTCGCGCGACAGCACCAAAAGCCAAGCATAGGAGCGCACGACATAAGAGGTCCAGAACGGCAGGATCGCCAGCAACAGCACCAGGCGTTGCCAGCGCGGCGGGACGCGAAAGGCGATGATCGCGGCCAGCGGATAGGCCAGCAGGACCGAGACCAGCGTGACCGTGAGGGTGATTTCGAGCGAGGCGAGGATCGCCCGGCTCAGATAGGCCTTCTCGGTCAGCTCGGCATAGTTGGAGAGGCTCAGCCCCCAGACCACGCTGCGCCCGTCCAGCGTGGCCAGGCTCATCGCGCCCATCACCGCAAAGGGCAGGACAAAGAACGCGACCGTCCAGATCAGGGCCGGGGCGACAAAGCCCCAGCCATCGGTTCGGCGGTGCGCCGGCACGCTGCCTGCCCGCGATGCTGCGCGACCGGGGGCGTTACTGGGCCAGCGTCTCCAGCCACAGATCCTGCATCTCGATGTCAAGATCGGCATCGGGCGCGGGGTATAGCTGGGTCAGCGCCAGATAGCCTTCCTGCGCATCCCAGCGCAGGATCTCCTTTTGCGCCGCGGTCAGCGTATCGGCGGCCTTTGCATTGGCCGGCATGCCCCAAAAGCATGATGAGGTGGCAAGCCGGGCCTGACCCTCCGGGCTCATGATGTACTTGATGAATTCCAGCGCCAGATCGGGCTTCTCGGTGCCGGCCACGATGCCGATCGACTGCGCCCAGCGCACGGCACCCTCCTGCGGGATGGTCCAGGTCAGCGCGGGGTTTTCGGCCGCCAGCACCGCCGTCAGCCATTCGCCGCCGCCGACAACGATGTCGACCTCGCCGGTGGCAAGCGCGGTTTGCGCGGCCACGACGCCGGCCACCGAGACCGCCTGGGCGCGCATGGTCGACAGCACGCCGCCGATCGCGGCCAGATCGTCGCTGCCGATCTCGGCGGTGGGGATGTCTTCTGCGATTGCCGCGAGGCCCATCACCGGCAGGTAATAGTCATAGATCGAGATGCGGCCGGCATATTTCTCCGACCAGACCGTGGCGAGGCTTTGCATATCGGCCTCATCCACCTTGTCGGCATTGTAGCTGATGGTGTTGTAGCCGAATTTCTCGGTGATCGCGTAGGTCACGCCATCCACGGCATTGTTCTCGGCCATCACGACCTCGGGGAAGAGATCGGCCATGGGCAGGTCGGCGGTGGGCAGCGGGGCGAGGATCTCGGCCTCGACAGCGCGGAACACATCGATCCCGTCAATGACCAGAACGTCCCAATCGCCGGGGCGGGACTGGTCCAGCAGCGCCAGGGCAGCGCCCGTGCCCTCATATTCGCGCAGATTGACCGTGACATTATGCGCGGCCTCGAAGGGTTCGATCAGCGCGGGGTCGGTATGGTCGCACCAGACCAGCGCGTTGAGCTCGTCTTGCGCGTCTGCGGCCTGTGCCACCAGGCCCAGCGCCGTGCTGGCAAGCAGGAGAAATGTGGTTCGGATCATGTGGCCCCCTCGGTCCCTGTTCTGTGCTTTTCCGGCTCAGACGATGGCGCATTTCGCGGCGTCTGCAAGCGTTTCGCGCGCGAAACCGCGTCGGGCGCGGGCTGGCTGACCGGGAAAGCCGCATTCCCGATGCGGTGCTGCCGAGCCTTGCAGCAGCCCGCGGCTCTTGTTCCGCCCCTGCCGCGCTGCTACCGGTTTTTGCAAGGTGAGGAGGCCGACGGCATGACCACAGATGTCGCAGATCCCGACCGGCGCATGGACCGTGCAGCACTCGAAGCCCGCGCCGCCAAGGCCGCGTCGGTGCTGACCGAGCTGGGCGCAGGGCCCGGCGTGCCGCTTGCCGTCATCATGCGCAACGATCTCGAACAGCTCATCCTGATGCGGGCGGCGGCCTTGTCCGGCGCGGTGATCGTCGCGATCAACTGGCATGGCGCGGCCGAGGAGGTGGGCGCGATCCTCGATGACAGCGGCGCCGAGCTTGTGGTGGCGCATCGCGATCTGATCGGCCCGCTCGACCCGGTCTTGCGCGCGCGCGGCGTGATCGGCGTGACGCCCGGCCCGGCGCTTTGCGCGGCCTATGGGATCGCGCCCGACGATGCCACGGCCGAGCCGGGGCTGCCCGAATGGGCGGCCCTGGTCGCGGCGGCCCAACCCTTGGCTGTGCGGCAGCCGATGCGGCCGATCATGCGCTACACCTCCGGCTCGACCGGCAAGCCCAAGGGGGTGCGGCGGCTTTCGGGCGGGCCGAGCGTGGATTACGAGGCGGTCTTGCGCCGGGTCGGGGACGAGATGATGCGCTTTCGCCCCGGCGCGCGGTACCTGACGGCCGCACCGCTTTACCATTCGGCCCCCTCCACCCTCACCTCCTGCGCGCTGGTCTCGGAGGGGGTGTCGGCCTATGTCGCCCCGCGGTTCGAGGCCGAGAGCTTTCTGGCCACCATCGCGGCCGAGCGCATCACCCATATCTACCTCGTGCCCACGATGATGAGCCGGATGCTCAAGCTGCCCGAGGCGGTCAAGGCGCGCTACGATCTCTCTTCGGTGGAGTTCTGCGTCTCCACCGGCTCGCCCTGGCCGCATGATCTGAAAGCCGCGATGATCGCGTGGTGGGGCCCGGTCTTTTGGGAAAGCTACGGCGCGACCGAGATCGGCTTTCAGATCATGCGGCCAGGGCGAGCCGGTGGAGACGCAGAACTCCACCGAAGAGAGATCGTAGCGCGCCTTGACCGCCTCGGGCAGCTTGAGCATCCGGCTCA
>JBCBKN010000299.1:0-6068 GCA_038521775.1 Pseudomonadota bacterium
GCACCGGCCACAAGGCGCAGTCCGGGTGCGGCACATAAACGCCCGGTCCGATGCGGCTTTCGGCATAGGCAAAGGCGCTGTCCTGTGCATAGGCCGCGGCGCGCAGCCCGCGCACCAGGTCGCGCGGCAGGAAGGGCGTGTCGGCCGGTGCTGTGACGATGGATCGATGGCCCAGAGCCTCAGCCCGGGTGAGCCCGGCCAACACGCCGGCCAAGGGCCCCTGTCCCGGGGATGCATCGGCGATCACCGTCAGGCCAAGGGACGCAAAACGGGCGGGGTCGCCATTGGCGCTGACAATCAGACCGGCTGTCTGAGGCGCGAGCCGCGCGGCGACATGGGCGATCAGCGCCTGTCCGGCAAGGGTGAGCAGCGGTTTGTCGCGCCCGCCCATCCGCCGTGCCTGCCCGCCGGCAAGGATCACACCCAAGGGAAGGCTCATTGCTGGTGGCCTTGCGCCGGCTGGATGGGGCGGGGGGCTGCCTGCCCCCCGCACCCCCCGGGAGTAGTTCTGCCAAGAAGAAGGCTGCGGCCCATCATTGCGATACAATCATTGCATTAGGGTCATTTTGTTAGGGTCATGTCGGGTGGTCGAGCGGGGGCGCTTCCGCGGCGGCCTGTCGCCAGATCTCGATGCGGCGCATGATCTCGGGCCGGTCGATCCTCGGGCAGACCCTCGCTGGGTAATGGGAGAAACACAGCTCGACCCAGCATCAGCGTCAGGCCGCGTCGCGCGGGCAGAACCCGGACGATCGACCGCCATTGGTAAACCGATATGCTCATCGGCCCGGCAATGCGAATGCCCTGCGCATCAAGGCGCATGACGGTCTCGCCCTGTGCGAGCGGGGCATCTCTCCACGCGCGGGACACCTGCCGATTGTGGCGTGCGAATGCGGCAAGGCTCAACAAACACATGAGTAGGATGCCAGTATTCACCCCGCCGCTAAAATAGCCAGACGCCTCGCGGTCGGGCGTGCCCAACCGCCCGATCACGCCGCCCAAGACGACCAGCAGGACAAACCACAGCGCTCCGGCCCCAAGGCTGATGAGGCAGCGCCATCCGCGCCGCCGCGCTGCAGAGAACGAGGCGAGATTGAGGGTTGCGAGCGTGTAGCGGATCTCGACCGGTTCGGGCGGGGCAGCGCCGCGCCGCCCAGAGCCCGGTCCAGAGCCCGGCGCCGCAGCCGCGCCCGTCACAGGCCCGTCATGCGCACGTCACGGGCCCGTCATGCGGCCGCGGCCTCGCGCCAGATCTCGATGCGGCGCTGAAGCTCGCCGCGGTCGATGCCCCGGGGCAGGGCGATATCGGGGATAGCAACCACATCGATATTGCTGAGCTTGAGCGCCGTGCCGGGTTCGGCATTGCACACCTCAAGGATGTTGGACCAGGCAATCCAGACATGGGTCTGGGGGCCGCTATGCGTGATGCCGGTCTCATCAAGGCGCATGTTGCGCGCGCCCATCCTGAGCGGGGCGCGCATGGCCCGGCGCCGCGCCTGGCGGGCCGCAAGGCTGGTGAAGGCCAAAAAGGCCAACGCCGCGTAAAGCGCCCCGAAGAAAGATCCAAGCAGGAAGAGCCACTGCCCTGACCGATCGTCCGGCAGCAAGGTAAGGGCGGTGCCGACCCCGACCACAGCGCAGAGCGCGACCAGCCAGGCATGCTGGACATAGGCGCGCCAGCCCGTTTTCCGGACCGCGGCGTAATACGCCTCGATCTGGGTTTCGGCCGGTCGGGTCGAAAGCTCGATGGCCTCCGAGTCCGGCCATGCCAGGCTACCCATTCATCCACCCGTGGATCCGGTCGAGGAGATCCTCGCGCGTGATCCCCTCCGGCAAGGCCGCATCGGGCAGCGGAAGATAGCCCTGCGTGCCCAGACGCAGCACCAGGCCGGCCGGCGCCTGTCCGATGCTGGCAATGGCAGGCCAGGTGAAATGACACTCGGTATTGTCCGAGCGCTTGTGCACGCCCTCGGGCGAGAGGGTGATCTCATGCCGGCCCTGGCGCAGCCCGCTGGCCACCTCGCGGGCAAGATTGTCGCGCTGCATAAAGGTCCAGCGCGCGATGAGCCCGCCAAAGAGCGCAAGCGTGCCGAAGCCGGCGCCGATCATCACGAAACTGCCCGCACCCGGCCAGCGCGGTCCGGTCAGGAGCTCGACGCCGCGCGCGGCCAGCACCACGGCCACGAAAACGCCCGCCCACATGAAAAGCGGCGCGATCCCCAGCCGGGCCACGCCATGGCGCCATTGCGCCCGCGCGAACTGGCGCAAGGGCAGCTCGCCATACTCAAAAGACAGCCGCACCTGCCCCGCGGGCAGACCAAGGTTCGGCGGCACGGGCTGCCCGGTATGAAACTCGTCCGTCGGATCCTGACGCATACGCCTCTCCAGCTGCAACCACCCCAGACTTACGCGGCACAGGTGAAGAGGTGCTCAATGAGTAAGGCACAACTTTGACACCTTTGCCCTAAAATTGCCCCGATGCGGACATCGTCGGAACGTCACGGCGTCTCGTGCGGGGGCGCCTCTTCTTGGGGTGTCGGATCCCAGGGCGGCAATGCTGCTTGGGCCTTTTTGGTCAAGCCGCGCCGAATGACCGTATAGGCGACGGTCAGCCGGTGCTGCAGCTCCTCCTCCTCGGTCTCGGGCCCGAGCAGGATCCAACTGCGATGGAAATAGGGCGCTTTCTGGCCGATGCCCGCATCGATGAGCATCTGCGCGGTCTCGATATCGGGTGTCTTGACGCTCACACCCGGCGTCACCGACCCGATGCAGGCAAACATCTTGCCGCCGATCTTCCAGGCATCATGCCCGCCGCCCCAGGGATCGGATTTCTCGGCCCCGGGAAGGCTGCGGCAGAGTTTATCGACAAGGTCCCGCGCCATGGCGGCAGAATGCCATCTGCGCCACCCTGCGTCGAGGGCATGGCGATTGCCGTCCGTCAACTCCTGCGGTCGGGTGGAACGACCTGGTATGGGCCCCGGGCGGGCGCCGCCGGCCGCCTTGCGGTCGGCAGCTTTGTCACGGGCGCGGGCGCTCAGGCGCTTCCGGCTTTGATCGCGTCCCGGATCTCGGCCAGCAATTCCTCCTGGGTCGGGCCCTTGGGCGCTTCTGGCTCCGGCTCTTCCTGGGCCGAGAGCTGGTCTTTCAGTTTGTTCACGCCCTTGACCAACAGGAACACCACCCAGGCCACGATGATGAATTTGATCACCGCCATGATGAAATTGCCGTATTTGATGGCCGCGGCCTCGTCGCCCTCGCCCAGCATCAGCATCATGTCCGAGAAGTCGATGCCGCCGATGAACAACCCGATGATGGGATTGACCAGATCGTCGACCATCGAGGTGACGATGGCGGTAAAGGCCGCCCCCATGATGATGCCCACAGCCATATCCATCACATTGCCGCGCGCAATGAAGGTTTGAAATTCCTTGATCATCCCTGCCCCTCGCTTTTCAGATGATTCGACGGGCGTAAGCTTGCCCAGGCCGGCCGCTGCGTCGAGTTAAAAAACAGCAACGTTTGTAGAATCCGGGACAACACGTTTCCTCAGCGGGTATTGACCTCGCAACAGGAACAGTTAGCTGGAAGTGACAGTTTAAACGGGAGCGCGCCATGACAAGCCTTGCCGATCACCCCATCTCGCAGCGCTGGCCGGCGCAGCATCCGGACCGCATCCAACTCTACTCCTTTCCCACGCCCAACGGCATCAAGGTCTCTGCGGCATTGGAGGAGTTGGGCCTGCCCTATGAGGCCCATACCGTGCATATCGGCCGCGACGACCAGCTCACGCCGGAGTTTCTTTCGCTCAATCCCAATAACAAGATCCCCGCGATGATCGATCCCGACGGGCCGGGCGGCGTGCCGCTGCCGCTGTGGGAATCCGGCGCGATCCTGCTCTACCTGGCCGAAAAGACCGGCAAGCTGATCCCCTCCGACCCGGCAGAGCGCTGGGAGACCGTCCAATGGCTGATGTTCCAGATGGCCGGGGTCGGCCCGATGTTCGGACAGATGGGCCATTTCTACAAATTCATGGCCGACAAAGTCTCCGACCCCTACCCGTCTGAGCGCTATGTGAAGGAATCGCGCCGGTTGACGGGGGTGCTGGACGCGCGTCTCGACGGCCGCGCGTTCATCATGGGCGATGACTACACCATTGCCGATATCGCGATCTGGCCCTGGCTGGCCACCGCGGTGCGGTTCTATGAGGCCGGCGACGCGATGGGGATCAGCGATTTTTCCAATGCGCTGGCCTGGATGGAGCGCTGCGCGGAGCGGCCGGCCTCCAAAAGTGCTGTGAACATCCCGCCGCGCGAATAGGCCTGCTCGGCGCGGGCGGGGGGCATGACCCCGCTCGGGCCATCCCGACATTTGTCGACAGGTCAGGGCTTGCAATAGTTCGATACTTATGAAACTATCGAACTATGGATGACACATCGGATCTGATCGAACTCGAATCGGCAGCCCAGGCCTTCGCGGCGCTGGGCTCGGAGCAACGCCTGTCGGTGCTGCGCTGTCTTGTGCGTGCCGGGCCCGAGGGGTTGTCGGCGGGCGAGCTGGCCCGGCGCACCGGCATTGGCGCCTCGACCCTGACCCATCATTTGCGGTTTCTCACCCAGGTTGGGCTGGTTCAGCAATACAAGGCTGGCCGCAGCGTGATTTGCGCCGCGGCCAACCATCAGATGATCGAACGTCTGGCGCGGTTTCTTGTGGTCGAATGCTGCGCCGACCGGCCGGAGGGCGCTGTCACCGCCGATATCGCCGCCTCCGATAAATCCTCCTCCGATCCCAAATCCCCCTGCGATCCCAAAACCGTCACGGAGCCCGCACCATGACCGATCTCTCCGCCACTCTGGCCCCTGTGCTGTCACCGCTGCGTGGCCTCTGGCGTCGGCTCGACGGCGCCTGGACCGTGCTGGCCCTGTTGATTATCGGCGCGGCCGTGCTGGTGCCGGCCGACCTGCCCACCCGGCTGGGCGAGGCGGCTGGCTTTCTGCTCAACACAGCACCCTTCATCCTCTTTGCCGTGCTCTCGCTTGCCTATATCAAGGCCGCGGGGGCCGAGGCGCTGCTGGCCCGCGCCTTTACCGGCAACCCGCATCGGATGATCCTGCTGGCAGCGCTGCTGGGCGGGCTTTCGCCCTTTTGCTCCTGCGAGGTGATCCCCTTCATTGCGATGCTGCTGGCCGTGGGCGTGCCGCTCTCGGCGGTGATGGCCTTTTGGCTTGCCTCGCCGCTGATGGACCCCGCGATGTTCCTGATCACGACCGGCGCGCTTGGCGTTGATTTTGCCATGGCCAAGGTGGTGGCGGCCGTGGGGCTAGGCCTCTTTGGCGGGTATGGCATGCATCTGCTGACCAGTTCGGGCGCCTTTTCCAACCCGCTCAAAACCGCACAGCGCAGCGGGTGCTGCGGGGCCAAGAAGCCCTTTGAGGGCAAGCCGGTCTGGCGGTTCTGGCAGGAGCCCGCGCGGCGCGAGACCTTCGGCGAGGAGGCGCTGGCCAACGGTCATTTCCTGCTCAAATGGCTCGCCCTGGCCTATTTCATCGAGGCGCTGATGATCGCCTATATGCCCGCCGATCTGATCGCGCAGATCCTGGGCGGTTCGGGCATCGGTCCGATCCTGCTCGGCGCTCTGGTGGGTGGCCCGGCCTATCTGAACGGCTATGCCGCGCCGCCGCTGCTGGCCGGTCTGGTCGAACAGGGGATGAGCGCGGGGGCTGCCATGTCCTTCCTCATCGCCGGAGGGGTCAGTTCCATCCCTGCCGCCGTTGCGGTCTGGGCGCTGGTGCGGCCCCCCGTCTTTGCCGCCTATATCGCGTTCGGTTTCACCGGCGCGGTGCTCGCAGGCTCGGTCTGGGCGCTGGCCGCCTGAAAACAGGGCCCAGAGCTGGGCCAGAGCTGGGCCAGAGCCGCAGGACCAGGGCAGAGCCGGCGCAAGGCCGGCTTTGCCGCAATTTATCCGCAATGCTCGGTTAACATCCACGCAATAAGGATTGGACATGCGTGCGTGACGCGCAGACAACCGATCTCTGCGGGGCGCAATGATCGAGTTTGAAGAGGTCAGCAAGTCC
>JBCBKN010000300.1:0-6061 GCA_038521775.1 Pseudomonadota bacterium
CTGCGGCGGTCCGCGGCATTTGCCAGCGGTCTGGTCGAGATCCAGGATTTGTCCTCGCAACGCGTTGCCCGTCTGGCCAGGGCCGCGCCGGGCGAGACCCTGCTCGATTATTGCGCCGGCGGCGGGGGCAAGGCGCTGGCCTTTGCTGCCCATCAAGGCGGGGCCCATCAGAGTGGGGCCTATCAGGGTGGGGCCTATCAGGGTGAAGCTGGGCGGATTTTTGCCCATGACGCGGCACCTGCCCGGATGGGCGATCTGCCCAAGCGCGCCGAACGCGCCGGGGCGCGGATCGTGCTGTGCCCGCCGGCTGCACTTCCGCAATCCTGCGATTGCGTGTTTGTCGACGCACCCTGCTCGGGCTCGGGCGCGTGGCGGCGCAATCCGGACGCGAAATGGTCGTTGCGCGCGGCGGAGCTCGACCGGCTGGTCGAAACCCAGGCGCGAGTTCTCGATGCCGCGGCCAGGCATGTGCCTGTCGGCGGGCGGCTTGTCTATGCAACCTGCTCGATCCTGCATGCCGAGAACGAGGCACAGATCGGGTCGTTTCTGGACCGCCGGCCGGACTTCGAAGTCGTCGACAGGCTGCGGTTTTTGCCCGACGGTCCGGGCGATGGCTTCTTTGCCGCAGCAATGCGCCGGTTCTCGCCTTCTGGTTGACATCATTGGCTGAAAACTATTTGGTTACCGGGGTGGTGCTAGGGGCGATCCAAAGGATCCAGAGGATCTGTTTATGGATGGCCGACCTGAAACGTCTGCGAGATCGGACCTCGATCTCGGAACCCTGAGCGTGGCAAGTCGTGCCATGCCGTCACGCACAATCGTGGGCGGGCTGGTTGCCGCCGGGATTGTGGTTTGCTTGCTCACGTCCCTGCTTGGCACGCAAGGATCGCTCCAGACCGCATTTCTTGCGCTGGGCGGCGGCCTGGTGCTGACCGGCTTGCTCGCCGGCATCTTGCGCCATGCCAGCGCACCGATGGATCTGCGGCTGATGCTCAGTTGCCGCGCGATGATCCGCTCGGCCGAGCATCCCGCAGCGCTCACCGATTTGTCGGGCGAGATCCTTGCCAGCAATCAGCTCTTCAAGCTTCTGGGCGGGGCACAGACCCGCATCGAGGCGAGCCTGGCCGGTCTTTTCGATGACCCGACCGATGCGGCCCAGCTTGCCCGCCGCGCCTTGGCCCTGGGCGGCGCCAGCGAGGTGCGGCGCCGCGGTGCGAATGAGGCGGTCAGCGTGGCGGTCGCGCCGATCGGCGCGACAGGGCTTGAATGGCGGGTGCTGCCCTGCACACGGCCGCCGCTCGACGCGGACAGCTATGATGGTGCACCGTTCCTGCGCGTTGAGCTGAGCGCTGATGGCACCATTCAGGGCGTGAACCGGGCAATTGAAACCGCCGATGGCGCAACTGTGCAGTCGCTGGCCGGTCTGGTGGCCGATCTGCCGCTGCGGCCCGGCGGTGTGCATGCCATGCGTGCCGGCCCCGATCTGCGCATGCGCTGCCTGATTGCCCCGCGCGAGGATGGCCGCAGCGACGCGTTCTTTTTCCCCGTCGACCCGGCCGAGCTGCAGGATGCCGGGCCGGACAGGTTTCTTGACCATCTTCCCATCGGGCTGGTGCGGATGACCGCCTCGGGCAAGCTGATCTTCGCGAACCGGGCGGCAAAGGCGCTGTTGGGCGAACGGGCCGAGCCCGATGCGATGATCGGTGCGCTGGTCGAGGGGCTGGCCCGCTCGATCCCCGAACGGCTGGCGGAAGTCGCCCGGGGCATCGGCACCAGCCGGGCCGAGATCGCGCGCAGCATTGGCGATGAGCGGGAGCTTTTCTTGCAGGTTGCGCTCAACCGGCTGGTGCTCGATGGCGATATCCAGGTGCTGGCCGTGGTCTCGGACGCGACCGAGATGAAGACCCTGGAAGCGCAATTCGTGCAAAGCCAGAAGATGCTGGCCGTCGGTCAGCTTGCCGGCGGGGTGGCGCATGATTTCAACAACCTGCTGACAGCGATCAACGGGCATTGCGATCTCTTGTTGCTGCGCCACGAATCCGGCGACAGCGATCATGGCGATCTGATGCAGATCCGTCAGAACGCGAACCGGGCCGCCGCGCTGGTGCGCCAGCTCCTGGCCTTTTCGCGCAAGCAGACCCTGCGTCCCAAAACCCTGCTCCTGATCGAAACGCTGTCCGAGCTCAGCCATCTCTTGAACCGGCTGATGGGCGAACGCGTGGAGCTCAAAATCGACAATGGTGCCGATCTCTGGCCGGTGCGCGTCGATGAGCGTCAGTTCGAGCAGGTGATCATGAACCTTGTGGTCAATGCGCGCGATGCCATGCCCAATGGCGGCCGGGTCGAGATCCGCACCCGCAACACCACCATCGAGGCGCCGATTGAGCGCGACAGCGCCACCGTGCCGGCGGGCGATTACGTGATTGTCGATGTGCTCGACACCGGTGTCGGCATCCCCGAAGACCGGCTTCGCAAGATCTTTGAGCCCTTCTTTACGACCAAGAAGGTGGGCGAGGGCACCGGGCTGGGCCTGTCCACGGTCTATGGCATCGTCAAGCAGACCGGCGGGTTCATCTTTGCCTCATCCGTGGTCGGGCAGGGATCGACCTTCACGATCTACCTGCCGCGCCACAGCGATGAGATGCCGGTTGCGCAAGAAGCGCCGCCGACGATCGAGGGGCCCCGCGACCTGACCGGTCAGGGCGTCGTGCTGCTGGCCGAGGATGAGGCGCCGGTCCGGTCGTTCGCGGCGCGCGCGCTGCGGCTGCGCGGCTATACCGTGCTGGAGGCGGCCTCGGGCGAAGAGGCTTTGGAGATTGTCGACACCGGTGAGCACAAAATCGACATTCTGGTGTCGGATGTGGTGATGCCGGGCATTGACGGGCCGACCTGGGTGGCCCAGGCGCGGGCAACGCTGGGCGCGGTGAAGGTGATCTTCGTGTCGGGATATGCCGAGGATGTGTTCCGCTCCGGCGATGCCGAGGTGCCCGATGCAGTTTTTGTGGCCAAGCCGTTTTCGCTCAACGAGCTGACCCAGCGGGTGAAGGAAGCGCTGGAAGCCGGCTGATCGGTCCCAGTTTGCCGCAGGCGCAGGGATGCGCCCGATCGTACGCCGCAGCTGACCCGATGGAGCTGCGCGCTGGATCAAAATACGCGCAGAGCCGCCGCCAAACGGCGCGTTATCCAGACTGTTGCTTTGGCGGAACGCATCGGGCGGCCGTCGCCCCCTTTTTTGGCCGCCGCGGGCGCGCCCAAAAGCAGCCAAGCCCGAAGGCAAACCGCGAGACCGGCTTGCATCGCCTCTGTCCCTTTGCCCATCAAGCGCCCGATGGCGCGGTGCCACGGGCGCGTCAGTTCACCTGAACCAGCTTGCCGGGATTGAGGATGCCCTGCGGATCGAGCGCGCGCTTGATGTCGCCCATCACGCTCCACCCGTCGCCATGCTCCTCCTGCATGTATTTCATCTTGCCGCGCCCGATCCCATGCTCGCCCGACACCGTGCCACCCAGGCGCAGCGCCCGGCGGTTCATGCGATGCGCCAGCGCCTTGGCCGTCTCCAGATCCTGCGGCTTTTCAGGATCGATCAGCATCGCACAATGGAAATTGCCGTCCCCGACATGGCCCAGCATCGGCCCGACAATCCCGCTTTCATCGACATCGGCGCGGGTCTCGGTCACCGCTTCGGCCAGCCGGCTGATCGGCACGCAGACATCGGTCGTAAGGATCCGCGCGCCGGGATGCATGGCCCGGGCCGCGTAAAGCGCGTTGTGCCGCATCTTCCAGAGCGCGGTGCGCTCCTCGGCCTTGGTGGCCCATTCAAAGCTGCCGCCGCCGAACTCGGCGGCAATCTCGCCCACATTCTGGGCCTGCTCGGCCACCGCCGCCTCAGTGCCATGAAACTCAAGGAAAAGATGCGGGATCTCGGGCATGTTGCGATCCGAGATCAGGTTGAAGCCGCGGATCGAGAGCTCATCGATGAACTCGATCCGCGCCATCGGAATGCCCATCTGAATGGTCGCCATCACCGCCTCGACCGCCTTGCCAATGTCGGGAAAGCTGCAGATCGCGGCCGACACTGCCTCGGGCTGGCCATGCAGGCGCAGCGTGAGTTCGGTGATGATGCCCAGCGTGCCCTCCGAGCCCACGAACAGCCGGGTGAGATCATAGCCGGTGGAGGATTTGCGCGCCCGCGTGCCGGTGCGGATCACACGGCCATCCGCCAGCACCACCTCCAGCGCCAGCACATTGTCGCGCATCGTGCCATAGCGCACGGCGGTCGTGCCCGAGGCCCGGGTCGCGGCCATCCCGCCCAGGGTCGCGTTCGCGCCGGGATCGATGGGAAAAAACAGCCCCGTTGCGCGCAGATCCTCGTTGAGCGCCTCGCGCGTCACACCGGGCTGGACGACCGCATCGAGATCGCCGTCATGAACCTGAAGCACCTTGTTCATGCGTGAGGTGTCGATGGTCAGCCCGCCGCGATAGGGGATGGCATGCCCCTCAAGCGAGCTGCCCACGCCCCAGGGGATCACCGGGCAGCCCTCCTCGGCACAAATCGCCACCAGCGCGCTGACCTCCTCGGTGCTGTCGGGGAAGGCCACGGCATCCGGGCTGGCAGGGTCCTCGGCACCTTCGTCACGGCCATGCTGCTCGCGAATGGCAGCGGCCGTGCTGAGCCGGTCGCCTACAAGCTTGCGCGCGCGCTCTATGGCGGTTTCGATTGGCATGCGACCCTCCCTGACCGATCACGCGGCAGCATAGGGGCGCGGGTTGACCGACGAAAGGGGCAAGGCGGTGGAGATCACGCATGGCAAACCGGTGACCATGGGCGCGCAGGAGGTCGAGCCCGGGTGGATCGACTATAACGGCCATATGAACGTCGCCTATTACCTGGTCGCCTTCGACCGGGGGCTTGATGAGCTGTTCGAGGCGCTGGGCATCGGCGAGAGTTTCGTTGCCGAGGCGCGCATGGGTCCGTTTGCGCTGCAGACCCATATGCATTTTCTGTCCGAGCTCGCGCTGGGCGCGCGGTTTGTCACGCGCATCCGCCTGCTCGATGTCGATGCAAAGCGGGTCCATCTTTTCTGCGAGATGCTGGCCTGCGACGATGACCGGCTGTGCGCGACCATGGAGCAGGTGACGATGAATGTCGATCTGACCACCCGCCGTTCGGCCCCCTATCCCGATTGGGCGCAGGAAAAGCTTGCAGCGCTGCGCGCGGCGCATGCGGATCTGCCGCGCACGCCGCAGATCGGGGCCACGCTTGGGCTGCGCTCCCGCAACAGCGGTTAGCCGGTCGGTTTTTTTCCGACGAGGCCAAAGGCGACAGACACGCGAGGGGCACGGGGCGAGCGGCCTGCGACGGCCCGTCTGCCTTTCTTTTTGCCTCCAGCGCCGGATAGTGTCGGATGCCGCGTTGGGCAAGGGCCGGGCCAGACCGGCGGCCCAACCGGCGCGCGCAATACGGGACGGGAATGGCACGGCAGCATCGCATCCTTCGGCTTCCGCGGCATGCCTGGAAGCTGGTTGCCTTTTGGGCGCTCGCGCTGGCGGTCGGGGTGGCGGCCGGCTATGCGGCCCTCGGCTTTCGTCTCGGCATCGCTTTTCTGCAGCAGACATTCTACGGCGCCGATGACCGGATGCTGGCCAGCAGGCTGTCCTCGCTCGACACGGTTCTGGTCATCGGCATCCCGATCCTGGGCGGGCTGGCGGTTGGGCTGCTGATGTGGCGGCTGACCGATGACGGCCGCGTGCGGTCGGTGGCCCATGTGATCGAGGGTGCGGCGCTTTACGATGGCAGGGTGGAAAAGCGCGCCGGGCTCGTGTCGGCGCTCGCCTCGCTCATCACTCTGTCCACCGGCGGCTCGACGGGGCGCGAGGGGCCGGTGGTGCATCTGGCCGCCGTCATCTCCTCATGGGTGGCCAACCGGATCCGCGCCGATGGCATCACCGGGCGCGATCTTTTGGGATGTGCGGTGGCCGCGGCGGTGGCGGCCTCGTTCAACGCGCCCATTGCCGGCGCGATTTTTGCGCATGAAGTGGTGCTGCGGCATTTTGCCATTCA
>JBCBKN010000301.1:0-6053 GCA_038521775.1 Pseudomonadota bacterium
GCGGGCGCTGTTGCCGCTGCCTGCGATGATGGCGAAATCGTCATCAAATTCAGCCACGTCACCAACACCGACAAGCACCAAAAGGGCATCGCCGCGACGCTGCTGGACTAGCGGGTGAACACCGAAATGCAGGGCAAGGCCTGCATGGAAGTCTTCCCGAACTCGACCCTCTACAACGACAACCAGGTGCTGGAAGCAATGCTTCAGGGCGATGTGCAACTGGCCGCGCCGTCGCTGTCGAAGTTCGAGCAGTTTACCAAGCAGTTCCGCATCTTTGATCTGCCCTTCATGTTCAACGACATCCAGGCCGTGGACGCATTCCAGACCTCTGAAACCGGGCAGGCGATGAAGGAATCGATGACCCGCCGCGGCCTTCTGGGCCTTGCCTTCTGGCATAACGGGATGAAGCAGATGTCGGCCAACGTGCCGCTGATCTCGCCGGCAGATGCCAGCGGTCTGAAGTTCCGCGTGCAGAACTCCGACGTGCTGAAGGCACAAATGGCAGCCCTCGGCGGCTCGCCCCAGCCGATGGCCTTCTCCGAAGTCTATGGCGCGCTGCAGACCGGCGTTGTGGACGGGCAGGAGAACACCTGGTCCAACATCTGGGGCCAAAAATTCTTCGAGGTGCAGGACGGCATCACCGAGACCAATCACGGCATCATCGACTATCTCGTGGTGACCTCGGTCGACTGGATGGACAGCCTGCCCGAGGATGTGCGCACCCAGTTCGTGCAGATCCTGCGTGAGGTGACCGAGACCCGCAATGGCGAGGCCTTTGCGGTGAATGAGACCGCCAAGCAGTCGATCATCGATGCGGGCGGCGTGGTGCGCCAGCTTTCGGCCGAAGAGCGTGCAGCCTGGGTCGAGGCGATGAAGCCGGTCTGGGCGCAGTTCGAGGGCGATGTGGGCGCCGACGCGATCGCCGCAGCCCAGGAAATCAACGCCGGCTTTTGACGGCTTGATCAAAATCAAGGCTCCGCCATGTCTGGCGGGGCCTTTTTTTACAGGCACGGCGCAACACCAGAACCAACAAGCGCGCCAGACACCGCGGAACAGGGGGGTCTTTGATGAGCTATGAGCCGCGCTCGATGATCGCACAGGCGGTCAACGAGGTTGAGGAGGTTGCGATTGCGCTCATCCTGGGCCTGATGACCGTGGTCACCTTTGCCAATGTCGTCGCCCGCTATGTCTTCAACGACAATCTGCTTTGGGCGTTGGAGACGACGAGCTTTCTCTTTGCCTGGCTGGTGCTGGTCGGCTGCAGCCATATGGTCAAGATCAATGCCCATCTGGGCGTCGATGCGCTGGTCAACACCTTTTCCAAACCGCTGCGCCGGGCGCTGACGCTGATTTCCGCCTTTGCCTGCCTGATCTTCTCGCTGCTGCTGCTCAAGGGCGCGTGGGATTACTGGGCGCCCTTTGCCGAGCTGCAGCCAACGACGGGCCGGATCATCCCGACCGGGATTGCCGATGTGCGCGGCCAGGGCTGGTATGAGGTTGAGGACATCATGATGCCCGATGCGCTCAACCCGTTCCTGTCGAACCTGCTCAATTACGGCGAGCGGTATGAAAAGATCCCGCGCGCGATCCCCTATGTAATCCTGCCCATCACGATGCTGCTATTGGTCTATCGCTGCGCGCAATCGCTTTACTGGGTCTGGATCGGCGAACGCGATCTGATCATCGTGAGCCATGAGGCCGAGGAAGCGCTCGAAGAGGCCAGCTCCCAGGCCCCTGCTGCGGCCGCCACCACGCTCGACAAGGGGCGCTAAGCCATGGATGTCGTCTTTCTCTTTGCGATGATCATCGGCTTCCTGCTCATCGGGGTGCCGATCTCGTTTTCGCTGGGCCTGTCCTCGACCATCTTCCTGATGCTCTATTCGGACAGCTCGCTGGCCTCGGTCGCGCAGAAGCTCTTTCAGGCCATGGCCGGGCATGAGACGCTGATGGCGATCCCGTTCTTCGTGCTTGCCTCGACCTTCATGTCGACCGGCGGGGTGGCGCGACGCATCATCCGCTTTGCCATTGCCTGTGTGGGGCATGTGCGCGGCGGGCTGGCGATCGCCGGGGTGTTTGCCTGTATGCTCTTTGCCGCACTGTCGGGCTCCTCACCCGCCACCGTTGTTGCCATCGGCACGATCGTCATCGCGGGCATGCGCCAGGTCGGCTACAGCCGCGATTTCGCCGCCGGGGTGATCTGCAATGCCGGCACGCTGGGCATCCTGATCCCGCCCTCCATCGTGATGGTGGTCTATGCCTCGGTCACCGACACCTCGGTCGGCCGCATGTTCCTGGCCGGGGTGATCCCGGGCATTATGGCCGGGCTGATGCTGATGATCGGCATCTATGTCACCGCGCGGGTCCGCAATCTGCCGCGCGGCGAATGGCAGGGCTGGGGCGAGGTGGCCGATAGCGGGCTCGACGCGCTCTGGGGCCTTTTGCTGATCGTCATCATTCTGGGCGGCATCTATGGGGGGATCTTCACCCCGACCGAGGCCGCGGCGGTGTCGGCCGTCTACGCCTTTGCCATCGCCAATTTCGTCTATCGCGATATGGGTCCGCTGCGACGACCCGACGGCAAGTCGCGCGCGCTGATCCAGCGGCCGCTCAGCCCGATCACGGTGCTCGTCCATCCCGACACCAAGGCCGCACTCTACGAGGCGGGGCGGCTGACGGTGATGCTGATGTTCATCATCGCCAATGCGCTGATCCTCGCGCATGTGCTGACCGAGGAACAGATCCCCCAGGCCATCGCCGCGGCAATGCTGGAGGCGGGGCTGGAATGGTGGGTCTTCCTGATCGTGATCAACATCATCCTGCTGATCGGCGGGCAGTTCATGGAGCCCTCGGGGCTGATCATCATCGTCGCGCCCCTAATCTTTCCCATCGCGATCAGCCTGGGCATCGACCCGATCCATCTGGGCATCATCATCATCGTGAATATGGAGATCGGGATGATCACCCCGCCGGTGGGGCTCAACCTCTTTGTGACCTCGGGCGTGGCCGGCATGCCGGTGATGCGGGTGGTCCGCGCCGCCCTGCCCTGGCTCTCGATCCTCTTTGTGTTCCTGATCCTGGTGACCTATGTGCCGATCATCTCGACCTGGCTGCCGACGCTTATGATGGGGCCCGAGATCGTGGTAAACTGACCCCGTCACCGGATGGGGGGAGGCCAGGATGGCCGATATCAGGGATTACTACGCGGTCTGTGTCGCAGCCTTGCTGCTGGTCATGGTAATCTATGGCTATTGGGTCACCGGGCGCACCTATGGCGCGCTCTTTGATGACCGGCGCAAGATCAGCCTGTCGCGGTTTCAGGTCATCATCTGGTCGGTCCTGGTGCTCAGCGCCTTTGTCGCGGCGGCACTTTACATGCGCACGGCCGACATCACCGTGCCCGAGAATGTCTGGGCGCTGATGGGCATCACCGTGGGCTCGGCGGCCGGCTCGAACATGCTCAAATCCGCCCCGGCGATGCAGGACAAGCTGCGCCGCAACACCGAGGATGCCAAGGGCAGCCTGCGCGACATGCTGGAGGACGAGTCAAAAGACACCCTGCCCACGGTGGATGTCGGCAAGCTGCAGATGCTGCTGATCACCCTGGTGGTCTGGGTCAGCTATGCCTATGCGCTGTGGGAGTGGGATCTGGCCGTCAACGGTCACCAAATGCCCGAGATCTCGGGCGGCGTGGTGACGCTGATCGGGATCAGCCATGCCGGCTATCTGACCGTCAAGGGCCAGAAACTGCTGGTCGGCGGCGCCTAGCGACCAGGATCAACGCCTACGATCAACACCCGGCCTCGGCGCCCAGGATCAGCGGCCGCGATAGGGCTCGACATATTGCAGGGCCATGTCCCAGGGAAAGAAGATCCAGGTGTCCTGGCTGACCTCGGTGATGAAGGTGTCGACCATCGGCCGGCCCTTGGGCTTGGCATAGACCGTCGCGCAATGCGCCCCCGGATAGAGCCGGCGCACCAGTTCCAGCGTTTTGCCGGTATCGACGAGATCGTCGATGATCAGCACCCCGGTGCCATCGCCCACCGTTGCCGTGTCGGGCGCCTTCAGAACCATGGCCTCGGCCTGGCTCTGATGGTCATAGCTCTTCACGCTGATCGTATCGACAACCCGAATGTCGAGCTCGCGCGCCACGATCATCGCCGGGGCCATGCCGCCGCGGGTGATGGCCACGACGGCCGTCCAGGCGCCATCGACCCCCGGGCCCTGCTTGTCCAGCCGCCAGGCCAGCGCCCGGCTGTCGCGATGGATCTGGTCCCACGAGACATGGAAGCCCTTTTCATGCGGCAGCCGTTCGCTCATCCCTTGCGCCCCTGCACAACATCGATATCCGGCGCGTCCTCGGCCTTCATGCCCACCACATGATAGCCGCTGTCGACATGGTGGGTTTCGCCGGTCACGCCCGAAGAAAGATCCGACAAGAGATATAGACCCGCCCGCCCGACATCGGTCTGGGTGACATTCCGGCGCAGAGGCGAGTTCAGCTCGTTCCATTTCAGGATATAGCGGAAATCGCCGATGCCGCTGGCCGCCAGGGTCTTGATCGGCCCGGCCGACAGGGCGTTGACGCGGATGTTCCGCGGGCCCAGATCCATGGCCATATAGCGCACCGAGCATTCCAGCGCGGCCTTGGCCAGCCCCATCACATTGTAATGCGGCATCACCCGCTCGGCCCCGTAATAGGTGAGCGTGAGCATCGAGCCGCCATCATCCATCAGCTTTTCGGCCCGCTGCGCCACGGCGGTGAAGGAATAGACCGACACATTCATCGCCAGCTGGAAATTCTCGTAGCTGGTGTCGACATAGCGGCCGCGCAGCTCGCTCTTGTCAGCAAACCCGATGGCATGGACCAGAAAATCGAGCCCGCCCCACCGCTCCTGCACCGCGGCAAAGGCCGCGTCGATCGAGGGCGCATCGGTCACGTCGCAGGGCATCACCAGATCCGATCCGACCGAAGCGGCCAGCGGGCGCACCCGCTTTTCCAGCGCATCGCCCTGATAGGTAAAGGCCAGCGCCGCGCCCGCCTCGGCACAGGCCTGGGCGATGCCCCAGGCGATGGATTTGTCGTTGGCAACGCCCATGATCAGGCCGCGTTTTCCGCGCATCAGATCGGTCACCGTCGCCATAAATCCCCCCGTATTCCGGCCATCAGGTGCCCTTGGCTTTAAGCGGTTTGGCGAAATGCCGCAAGGCGCACGCATTGTACGAAGCGCATGCATGGGCTAGCAGCGGGCGCCAGGGAGGAGATGGCCATGGCGCAGATGGAGACCGACCGCGATATCTTCCAGGGCCAGGATCCGTTCGACATCGCACGGCGCTGGCTGGGCGAGGCCCGCGAGAGCGAGCCCAACGACCCCGACGCGATTGCGCTGGCAAGCGTCGATGCCGACGGTCTGCCCAATGTGCGCATGGTGCTGATGCGCGAAATCGATGGGCAGGACCCGACGGGCGGGTTTCTCTTCTACACCAATTACGGCTCGGCCAAGGGGCACGAGCTGGACGCGACCGGCAAGGCCGCCTTCGTGCTGCATTGGAAAAGCCTACGCCGACAGATCCGCGTGCGCGGGCTCGTGTCGCGTGAGGATGGCGCGACGGCCGACGCGTATTATGCCCAGCGCGGGTTGCAAAGCCGGCTGGGGGCCTGGGCCTCGGACCAGTCCCAACCCCTGGCCAGCCGTGCCGCGCTGATGACCGAGGTGGCCAAGATCACCGCGCTGAAGGGCACGGCGCCCTCCCGCCCGCCATTCTGGGGCGGGTTCCGGATCCGCCCGCTGGAGATCGAGTTCTGGGCCGATGGCGCGCATCGGCTGCATGACCGGTTTCGTTGGCGCAGATCGGGGGTCGATGCCGCGGAATGGCAGGTGACGCGCCTTAACCCCTGAAAATGGGCCCGGAAAATGGGGCCTAAAGCTGCGCCTGATAGAGCCGGATCTTGAGCGGCCCGTGCGGGACCGGCGGGCCGGGCGGGGCAAAGGGCAGGCCGGTGGCGCGGGCAAGCTCGGGCTCGGAGGTGATGAGCGCAACCCGCCAGACCGCAA
>JBCBKN010000302.1:0-6014 GCA_038521775.1 Pseudomonadota bacterium
CGGTTTGCCACGCCAGAGCGGCAGGCTGCGCGCATCGGGCCGCTGGGCCAGCTCTTCGGCCTGCCCACGAAGCTGGGCCGCGCGGTCGATCCGCTCTCCCGCAAAGACGATCTCGCGTTCCAGATCCATCCCGACCCCCTTGATGCGCCGCGCAGACTGCCCGAGCGCGGGGCCAAGAGCAATGCCGGCCCATCCGCGCGAAACATGCAGCCCGCCGGTCGGCCGATGCCCCGCGGTTGCAGCTGACGCGCCCGGGCTCTATATCACAGGGCGAGGGGTTGGTGCGGGCGAGCGCCTCGCCAACCCGGTCAGGTCCGGAAGGAAGCAGCCGTAACGAGCCCCGTTCGGGTCGTGTCCAACCTCTCACCCCAGCGACAGGTCTGTTCCGGCCGGAATGGTCAGGCCCGCGCCTGCCGGTCCCAAATCCGCAAGCGACATGTCCGTGAGGTCCGGGCTGGATGCGCGCAGGTGTCATCAGGCCGCGTGGCCGCAGCCTCATAAGACCGGCGCAACCGCAGTCTCAGAAGATGAACAGAAACCCCGAGGCGATCCACACGGTCAGCACGACGCTGATCAGAATGCGCGGCGCGCTGCGCCATCCCCGACGGCGGCGCCGGCGCAACATCACCCGGCTTTCGGTCAATACGGAGCCACGCGTGTCATTCGCAGGCTGACTTACCAACACAGGACCACTCCGCATTTGCGGCTCCACACGTTTAACGAGAATCGCGTACAGGTTTATATGGATTACACAACCGGCGTTTCCAGGTCGATTCCAAGGCTGGATTGCGGCGGTATGGCACAACTCTTGCAAAATGCCGGAATTTGCGGCGTATGCGGGCCAGATGCGCGCAAGTGCCCAAGAAAGCGGCAGGCCCGCAGCACCCCGACCGGCCGCCCCATCGAAACCCCGAATCTCGGCCGCACGCGCTGCAAGGAGGCCCAGGGGAAGGCGCACGCGTCACGCAGCACGCGGCAGGCCAGCACGCATGGTGGACGTGGCCGGTGCCGCGCTTTAGGCTTGGTCGGCGCAAGGGGGGGCGATGACCGACGCTGCCACATATCAGGTGCTGGCCCGAAAACACCGCCCGCAGGTCTTTGCCGATCTGGTCGGGCAGGAGGCCATGGTCCGCACCCTGACCAATGCCTTTGCCGCCGACCGCATCGCCCATGCCTTTGTGCTGACCGGGGTGCGCGGGGTGGGCAAGACCACCACCGCCCGGATCATCGCCCGGGGCCTCAATTGCGAGGGTCCCGATGGCAAGGGCGGGATCACCGTCTCGCCCTGCGGCGTCTGCGGCCCCTGCCGGGCCATCGCCGAGGGCCGCCATGTCGATGTGCTGGAGATGGATGCGGCCACCCACACCCAGGTCGACCGGATGCGCGAGCTTCTGGCCTCGGTGCCCTACCGGCCGGCCGAAAGCCGCATGAAGATCTACATCATCGACGAGGTGCATATGCTCAGCACCGCCTCGTTCAATGCGCTGCTCAAAACGCTGGAGGAACCGCCGGCGCATGTGAAATTCATCTTCGCGACCACCGAGATCCGCAAGGTGCCGGTCACCGTCCTGTCGCGCTGCCAGCGCTTCGATCTGCGCCGGATCGAGCCCGAGGTGATGACCGAATTCCTGACCGGCATTGCGCAGAAGGAAGGCGCCGAGATCGACCCCGATGCGCTGGCGCTGATCGTGCGGGCGGCCGAGGGCTCGGCCCGCGACGCGCTCTCGCTTCTCGACCAGGCGATCGCCCATGGCGCCGGGGCCACCGACCGCGAGGCGGTGCGCCAGATGCTGGGCCTTGCCGATCGCGGCCGGGTGCTCGACCTTTTTGAGCTGATCATGCGCGGCGAGGTGGCCGGCGCGCTGGCCGAGCTGTCGGCGCAATATGCCGCCGGGGCCGACCCGGTGGCCGTGCTGCGCGATCTGGCCGAGGTCACGCATTGGATCTCGGTGATCAATGTCGCCCCGGATGCGGCCGAGGACCCCACCATCGCCCCGGATGAACGCCGCCGCGGGCGTGAGCTGGCCGAGCGTCTGGCGATCCCGGCCCTGGCGCGCAGCTGGCAGATGCTGCTCAAGGCGCTTGAGGAGGTTGCCGCCGCGCCCAATGCGATGATGGCCGCCGAGATGGCGATCATCCGCCTCACCCATGTGGCCGATCTGCCCGCCCCGGCCGATCTGGTGCGGCGCCTGTCGCAGGCCGGCACGGGCACGGGCACGGGCGCCCCGCCGGGGCCGGCCGCCACGCCATCCGCGGCCACGCGGCCGGCACCAGCCCAGTCGGCGCAATCGGCCCCGTTGGCCGAACCAACCCCGTTGGGCCAGTCTGCCCAGTCGGTGCAATCGGCGCAATCGGCGCAATCGAGCCCGCCCGTGCAACCGAGCGTTGATCCGCCGCTGCAGGCCGGCGCGGCCGATCCCGAAAGGCCCATCTCTCAACCCATCTCTCAACCCATCTCTCAACCCATCTCTCAACCCATCTCTCAACTCGGTGCCCAGCCCGTCTCTCAACTCGGCGCCCAGCCGATCACGCAGCCGATCACGCAGCCGATCACGCAGCCGGGCGCCCAGCCCATCGTCCAGCCCGCCCTCCAGCCTGACATGCGGCCCGACGTGGAGCCCGACGTGGAGCCCGACGTGGAGCCAAAGCTGGACGGGCAAGCGGACCCGCGACACGACCCGTCACAAGACCCGCCACAAGACCCCGGCCCAAGTTCAGGCCCAGGTTTAGGGCCAGACCTCGTGCCAGCACCCGCGCCGGATCGCGCGGCCCGGGCCCTTCCGCGCCGCTTCGAGGAGGCGGTCGACATGATCCGCGCCGCGCGCGACATGCGCCTGCTGCTGGATGTTGAGCGGCATCTGCGCCTGGTCTCCTACAGCCCCGGCCGCATCGCGTTTCAGCCCACGCCCGACGCCCCGCCCCGCCTGGCCAGCGATCTGGCCCACCGGCTCGGCGCGCTGACCGGCACGCGCTGGGCGGTCTCGATCGCGGCCACCGGCGGCGGTGCCACCCTGGCCGAGGCCCGTGACGCCGCCGCGCGCGACCTGCGCAGCCGCATGGCCGAGCACCCGCTGGTCGCCGCCGCGCTGGCCGCCTTTCCCGGCGCCGAGATCCGCGAGATCCGGCCCGCGCCCGGCACCGGCACGGCCCCCGATCCTGCCGCAGAGGCGGCCCAGGCACCGATTTACATTGATCCCGAAGACGCGCCGGACGATTGGGATCCCTTCGACATGATGCCCGGCGAAGAGGAGTGACAGATGCTCAAGGGTCTTGGCGGCCTTGGCGACATGGCCAAGCTGATGAAACAGGCGCAGGAGATGCAGGCCAAGATGGCCGAAGTGCAGGAGCGGCTGGAGGCCATGGAGGTCGAGGGCAGCGCCGGCGCCGGCATGGTCCGCGCCTGGGTCTCGGCCAAGGGCGGGGTCAAGCGGGTGTCCATCGACCCGTCGCTCTTCTCGCAGGAAGACCGCGAGGTGGTCGAGGATCTCGTCGTCGCCGCGCTGCGCGAGGCGCAGGAAAAGGCGAGTGAGGCGGCGGCGGCCGAAATGGCCCAGGTGACCGAGGGCATGCCGATGCCCCCCGGCATGAAGCTGCCCTTCTGAGGATCCGCCCCCGTGCAGGGCAGCGCCGGCTCGGATCTCGAGCGTCTGATCGAGCTGATGGCCCGGCTGCCGGGGCTGGGGCCACGCTCGGCCCGGCGCGCCGTGCTGGCCATGGTCAAGCGCCGCCAGCTTCTGATGGACCCGCTGGCCCGCATGCTGACCGAGGTTGCCCAGACCGTGCGCGAATGCCCGATCTGCGGCAATCTGACCACCGGCGATATCTGCGACATCTGCGCCGACCCGCGCCGCGATCAGGCCACGCTTTGCGTGGTTGAGGATGTCGCCGATCTCTGGGCCATGGAGCGGGGCGCCATCTTCCGCGGCCGCTATCACGTGCTGGGCGGGGTGCTCTCGGCGCTCGACGGGGTCGGGCCCGAGGAGCTGGGCATCCCCCGGCTTGCCACGCGCATTGCCAGCGAGGGCACGTGCGAGGTGATCCTGGCGCTGAACGCAACCGTCGAGGGCCAGACCACCGCCCATTATCTGGCCGAGGCGCTGGCCCCGACCGGGGTGAAGCTCACCAGCCTCGCGCAGGGCGTGCCGATGGGGGGCGAGCTCGACTACCTCGACGATGGCACCATTGCCGCGGCCTTGCGGGCGCGCCGGCCGGTCGCCTGAAACTCTCTGGATTTGTTAACCTATTTCCTAAAACTCACATGAATTTCGCCGCGTCTCGGGGTATACACTCCCCAGATCGGCGGCGCTGCGGGGTGTTGCGTAGGCTGGGGGCTGAGGCGCGGCCCGCCGATCGACACGCCCCATGTTTTCAGCGATCCTCACAGCTTCAGCGATAACGGGTGCTCAGGCGCCCGGGCCGGGATCGGCCACCGGTTCGCGCGGCTTTCGGCGCAGCAGCGCCTCGCGCTGGGCAATGTAGATCGCCGCACCGACAATGATCGCCGCGCCGAGCAGCGTGCCAGCATCCGGGGTCTCGGCGTAAAGCACATAGCCCGCCACCCCCAGGATCACCAGCCGCAGATAGGTGATCGGGCCGATCACCGCCGCCTCGCCATGCCGATAGGCCTGAATGTCGGCCAACCCGCGCGCACCGCCGAACACCACCACCCCCAGCACCGCCGCCCAGATCCAGCCCGTCTGCGGCAGCGACCAGACCGGCAGCGCCACGGGCAGCGTGACCGCAACGCTGATCGCGGTGGCGGTCAGAAAGGTGGAGAACGCGCCATCGGCATTGGCCAGGTTGCGCGACAGGCTCAGCGCCAGCGCAAAGGTCATCGCCGAGCCCAGGGCCGACAGCATCGCAAGATCGGGCAGGGCCGCGCCCGGGCGCAGAATGATCAGCGTGCCGACAAACCCCACCGCCACCGCCGCCCAGCGCCGCGGGCCCACCCGCTCACCCTGCAGCGGCCCGGCCAGGATGGTGGCAAAGATCGGCGCGGTCAGAAACAGCGTCACCGCGACCGCGATGGGCAGTTTCGAGACCGCAAAAAACCCCATGATCAGCGAGACGGAAATCAGAAGCCCGCGCAAAAGATGCAGCCGGGGGCTGGAGATGCGCAGCCCGCCGCGCAGCATGGGAAAGGCCGCCAGGAGGAGCACGAGCGTCAGGGCGGAACGCAGAAACACCACCATCCGGCTGTCCAACCCGGCCGTCGCCTCGCGCACGGTCAACAGCATGCCGCTCGCCATCAGGGCCGAAAACAGCATCCAGGCAGCGCCGCGCAGATTGTCGCGCCCGGCGGGCGTGTCCCGCGCGGCAGGCTCCGCCGATGCCGTGGCCGATGCCCTGTCTGATGTCGATTCTGTGGCCGCAGGTGGTCCGGCGGTCTGGGATGCGGGTTTGGAGAGGCCGGCCATGCCCCCTCCATCTGCCGCGCAACCGGGCAGGTCAAGCGAAACCGCCGCAGGGCCGGGGAGGGATCGCCGCCAGAGAGGCGCTTGCGGACCCGGTTCGGGGCCTGCCGCTCCCTCCCGGTCTGCCCAAAACGGCAGGTGACCCCTTGCCGGCCCCAGCGCGCCCGCGCCCGGCCCCATGGTCTGCGCGCGGCGCGGGGCAGCGCCTGGCCCGCCATTCGCAGCAGCGGCGCGGCGTTTGCGCGGCCGGACCGGCCCGTCGCCCGGCGCGTCCGCTGCCACGGCATGTCGGCGCACCCGCGAAGCTCGCCCGGCAGCGGATTGCCAAACCCCGGCCAGTGGCTATGGTGCCGCCATGCAAGACCGCCTCCTCACTGCCCTGCGATGGCTCGCCATGCCCCTGCGCGCCGAACGCCTGCTCACCGTGCGTTTGCTCGCCATTCCCCTGCGCGCCGTGCCTCTGCGCGCCGCGCTTCTGCGTTTCATGCCTTTGCTTGCCGCAACCCTGCTCGCGCTGTCGCTTTGGACCGGTGCCGCCCAGGCCAGTGACAGCACGCGCTGCGCCGATCCGGATGCAGCCCCCAGCGAGGCCGTGCGCGC
>JBCBKN010000303.1:0-5942 GCA_038521775.1 Pseudomonadota bacterium
GCCGTCTTCGCACCCGCCTCCTGCTCCCGCAGGATCGCAATCACCTGCTCCTCGCTGAACTTCGATCTCTTCATCCATCCGGTCCTCTCGTTGGGCCAGACTCTAGTTCCTCGTGGAGGAGATTCCGCGGGTCATAGCACGACAATCCCCCAGGCTTTTTGACGGTATCCTGACTTCGCCCTCCGAGCGGGACCATAGCAGGCCCGAGGGTCGCACGAGATTTGTTGGAAAAAGCTGGACGGTGACACTCATCGCCCGCACCAGATCGTCGCTTTCCTTGCATGCCACTGGGCATGCCGCTGGGCATGCCGCTGGCCGCGGCCAGGGTTGCGCTCAGACTGGATGCCTCAGCCGTTGATCCCCAACAGATCTGCAATGTCTTCGGGCATGTGCTGCCGGGTGAGCACGAAACTTGGTGACAGCACTTGGTGCGCCACGCCGATTTCGATGCCTTTGCTTGAAAACTTGACGCGGGAGAGCGGCCCGAGGTCGCTCCACCTTATGCCGGGTTCGTCGAAGATCAGTTTCTCGTATCTGAGGGAGCTCTCGGTCCCAATGATCTCCAGCTGACACCAGGTGCGTTCCGCGGAGATGGCCGAGACCACGCGGCATCGCGCCTTTTTTCGCGGCACGGCGGCGTCTTTTAGGACCTGCCGATACCAGTGGTCGCCCGCTTCGAAACCATCCAGCGCTTCGGTCAAAAGGTCGAAGGGAAAGCCCGGCCATCCCCTTGCGCGCGCAGCGGCGTCGCGCGCCACATCGACCGCGAAGGCGCCGAAAGGCTGGGCTCCCTCGGCCTTGCCTGGAACAAGCCGGGGGTCCCGAGGGACGTCGATCCGCAGGGTCGAATGTCCGTCAAACTCTGGCGCGCCGGCGCCTTTCAGCTTCAGATAAACGTCCAGAAACTTTATGCGCGGGTCGGCGAGAACGACAGGGGCGGCGGCCAAACGGTCTCTGATCGCCGCTGAGAGGGGCTGAAAACCGGCCATCGCCCTGGATATGGGGTTTGCGACGGCGAAAAACGCGTTGTGCTCATCGGCGGTCTTTAGGTCGTCAAGCTGTGGCAGAACGCCAACGGGATCCCATTCAAAATTGACACCGCTCAGCCGTTTCACGGTCGCCAAGCCCGTCCAGCGCTCTGAGCAATCAAGGGGCCGGTCATCGGCGAAGGGCGCTTTGCCATTGTCTCAAAGGACGTCCATTGCCTGGTGATCGCGATCCCAACTTTCTTTGCGCCGCTCATACACTGGGCGCATGTTGCCCGACCAGCCTTTTATGCTTGGACGCTCCCGGCTGGTTTCTCGCCGCGAGAAAAGCGCTTGGTGGTTAGCTTTTGGCGATGCCGGTCAAAATGCTTGCCACCGCGTCCGGCTGAGAATGAAACGGCGAGTGGCTGGTGTCGAGCCGATGCAAGACCGTGTCCGTCGCCATTGCTTCGTCCATAAGACGGATCATTTCCCGTTGTCCGGCATGCGTGATCGCCTGATCGTTTGTGCATTCGATGTAGTGACGCGAAACCGACCCAAAACGTTCCTTGCTGACGTTCGAGGGCACCGCGACAACCTGAGCCGGTTCATCAGGATGAAGGTGCTGCGCGGCTGTTTCGAACTGAGCATCACTCAAATCGGCGTAAAACGCATTCCTTAACTTTTGTCTGTACTCGGGATCGGGCGATGCTGCGTCGATGCGCAATGCGCCGACTTGCTGGGGATCGGCCATGAAAAGCGGTGGCACCAGGGCTTCGGCCATAAGCTCGTGCTGGATCATCTGTGCCGGCAGCATGCCCGGCGGCAACATCAACGCCGTCAGGTAGACCACCGCCGAAACCTCATCCGAGATCTCTTCGACCACGGATGAGATGGTCACACCGCCGAGTGAGTGCCCCACCAAGACAGCTTTGCCGCCTGTCTTGGCATTCACTTCGCGCACAGCATGGATTGTTGCCTTGGTCCGCTCGCCTTGCGTGACCCCCGCATTTGGAGACGGCTCTGTTCCAAAGGCGGCAGGATCCAAGGGGCGCATGTTGAACGAAGAGGGGCGCGGCGCGGTCTTGCCCGCCCCTGGGAGATCGATCGCCTTTGCAACATATCCCTCAGCCTCAATCAGAGGGATCACCGCGTCCCAGGTATGATGGTCGTGCCACGCGCCATGGATCAGCACAACACCGTTGCTGTTGGTCATATTCTCCTCCCACTTTTTTCAGATCGGCCGCAGGCCGTCCGATCACTTTTGTCTCTGCGGTGGCGCCCGACTGGTCGTGATTCAGTTTCGGGTACGCCAGCTGTCGGCGTAGTTTTCACGCGCTTCCTTCGAATAGGGCGTCGGTGAGACCCGCACACGGATGTCGGTCTGGCGGTGCTTTTCAGTGGAGGTTTTCGCAGTGTCGTCCGGCTCACCCCATTTGAGCGTAAGCACCTCGCCGATCTCAATTTCGGCCTCGAAGGCAGGTGGACATATTCTACATTGAAGAAGGTGATTACTTGGAATATACGTATAGTATATATGCGGGCAGATCGCGGGGAATAGCCTTTAAATTTTAGGACATTTTAAAAGAAATAGTCAGAATATGACTATTGATGTTATAAAATAAATGTATTTGATTTTCAAATCAAAATGGAAAAAACTTATATAAGTTGTTTCTAATTTTTTTCTTCAATTTATAGAATAGTTTTAATTAGTGTGCCGGTGCGGCGGTGGAGGGGTCACAGTTGGACAAGATGCGGATGTAGAGCTGCGGCCAGCATTCCAATCAGCATCGCCCAGACGACATTTCGCGTCGCCAGCATGGTGAGGATGGCGCAGACCACCGCCGCAGTCAGCTTGACGTCGTTTGTGACCAGAAACGAGGCAACGAGCGCCGCGATCACCGACGCGGCCAGCCCCTCCAGAAAGCGCTCGATGCCCGGCGAGGGCGTGAACCAGGACATGAAGACAGCCCCGGCGATCCGCGTTCCCAGCACCACGACAATCATCACGCCCAGCGCAAGACCGTAAGAAAGCTCACTTATCATTGGTCAAGAGGCTGAGCGCTCCGCCGACAAGGGCTGCGAGAATGATGTTCCAGCCCGTCGGCAGGACCGGATAGGTCAGGGCCGAGACGGCGATGGCACATGCGACCGGCACCATCAGGCCCGAGGTGCTGCGAAGCGTCCCGACCACGGTTGCCGCAAAAAAGCAGGGCATGGCGGCGCTGACCCCGAAGGCCTCGGCATTGCCAATGAGATCGCCATAGGCGCCCAGGGCGGTACCGGCGACCCAGGCGGTCCAAAGCGCGATGCCGCCGCCCAGAAACGGGCCGAGATCGGTTTCGCCGCGTTGCAGATCGCTATGCGCGACCGAGAAATTCGCATCCGTGAGAAAGGCCAGCGTCAGCAGGCGTTTGCCAGGCGGCAGCGGGTTGATCCAGCGTGCCAGCGTCGCGCCGAGGATGATGTTTCGCGCGCTGAGCGCCAGAACGACCAGGCCGAGCGAGACATACGCCACAGGCTCGGTCAGAAACTCAAGCGCGGCGAATTGTGCAACGGCGGTGAAGACCAGCACGCTCATCACCGTGGCCTGCAGCGCGCCCAGCCCCTGCTCGGTCGCGGCAATGCCAAAGGCAAGTCCGAACGGGACGACAAAGAGCGAGATGGGCAGCAATTGGCGCAGACCGCGCGCCACGCCCCGAGCGGTCAGAACACTGGTCGGGGAGGGGCCGGGCTGGAGCTGTCTCGCCATATCCTCGGTTAGAGAGAGGTTGGGATTGCGTGTCAACCCCTATAGGGGTTAGAACCGGCCATGGGCTATGCAACTGGGCATCCTGTTCGGCTTTATGGCGGTCGCCTGGCGCTTGACTTTGTCAACACCGCCGATTGGTCATCGGATGGCGCGATCGTGCATGAGAAGCTCACCTGCCTTGCGGATCTGGAGGTCTGGGCCGCGGCTGCGGGCCTCGATGGGGCGCTGCCCGTGCAGGACATCGCGGAGCTGCAGGCGTTCCGGCTTGCGCTGCGGGGTCTCTTTCTGGGCCAGGGGGCCGGCACGACCCTCAATGCGCTTCGCCATGTCGCGTTTGCAACGGCGCAGGGCGCATCGCTCATCCAGGGTCAATCCGTCACCGGGCTGATTGCGCTGTCCGCGGCCGCGATCCTGACCGATGGGCGGGAGCACAGCCGCATCAAACGCTGCCCCGGCGACAATTGCGGCTGGCTTTTTGTGGATGAAACCAGGAACGCCCGGCGCACATGGTGCAGCATGCAAAGCTGTGGGAACAGGGCCAAGGCGGCGCGCCATTATGCCCGCCACAAAGCCGCGGCGCGCCGGTCTGCCGGGCCCGATGGCTCGTCGGTCAGCGTCGTGGAGTGATCTGGAACCGCGCGCGATAGGCGGTGGGCGACAGGCCAAGCAGCCTGAGAAATGCACGCCGCATCCTGGGCTCGCCGGCAAAGCCGCAGCGCGCCGCGATGGTCTTGACGCCCAGATCGGTGGTTTCAAGCATCTCGCGGGCGCGCTCCACACGCATGGTCTCGACCGCGCGGGCCGGCGTCACGCCCATGATGGTCTGATAGAGCCGGTGAAAGGAGCGCAGGCTCATGTTCTCACGCGCGGCCAGCTCGTCGACGCGCAAATCCCGGGCCAGGTTCTCTCCGATCCAGGCGTGAAGCCTGTCGAACCTGCCGGACCGGTCGGCATTCTGCCGGTCCAGAACCGGGCTGAACTGGGATTGTCCGCCGGGCCGAACCATATAGGTGACCAAGGCCCGGGCCCGTTCCAGCGCGGCCTCCTGCCCGAAATCCTCGGCCACGATCGCCAGCGCCATATCGGTGCCCGCGGTGACGCCGGCCGAGGTCCAGACATGGCCGTCCGTCACAAAGATCGGGTCGCGCTCAAGCCGGACCTTTGGAAATCGCTGCATCAGCGCATCGGCATCCTGCCAATGGGTCACCGCGCGCCGCCCATCCAGCAGCCCCGTGGCGGCCAAGAGAATTGCGCCCGAGCAGATGGCGCAAACCCGGGTGGCCGCGGCCGCGATTTTGCCGATCTGGGCGACGAAGTCGCGGTCTTCGCTGGCGCTGTAGACGCCATCCCCGCCCACGATGACCAAGGTATCGACCCGCGCCCCCAGCGCCGCGCCGATCGGGGCGCAGTCGACCGACACCAGCGTGTCGGTGGGAACCCGGCCGCCGGATTTGGAGAGGATCGCGACATCATAGCAAAGGGCGCCAACGCCATTCCGCCGGGCCCAGGCAAACACCTGCAGCGGGCCTGCAAGGTCCAAAAGTGCGATCTGAGGATAGATCACGAACAGGAGCCGATGGGGCGCCGCATCCTGGTCGTCGGCTTTGGCAGAAAACGTCTGCATATTGGCATATGTGCCAGCGCGGCATCGACTAGTCTATGGGGGGGTCGCGCTGATCGCGGGCGCGCAGACAGGAGAGCCTCGCATGAAATCACTGGCCGTGTTCGTTTTTCCGGGCGTGCAGACGCTGGACCTGTTTGGACCCATCGAGCTTTTGGGCGGGTTTCGCGAAAAGATTGCGCTTTCGCTGGTCGCGCAAAGCGACGCGCCGGTCGTCACCCGGCATGGCCAGCGCGTGATCCCCGACAAAACGATCCGCGACGGCACCGGGTATGATCTCATGTTGATCCCGGGTGGGGACAGCGCGATCGACGTGGCCAAGACCCCGGAGGCCATGCGCTGGATCCGCAGCACCGTTGAGGGTGCAGAGCTTGTGATGACCGTTTGCACCGGCAGCATCTTGCTGGCGATGACGGGCATGCTGGATGGCCGCCGGGCGACCACGAACAAGCAGGATTTTCGGGGCACCGTGCCATTGGGGCCGGGCGTCGTTTGGGTCGAAAAGGCCCGTTGGGTTCAGGACGGCAAGTTCTTTACCTCCTCGGGCGTCTCGGCCGGGATGGACATGGCGCTTGCCGCCGCGGCGCATCTTTTTGGGCAAGAC
>JBCBKN010000304.1:0-5936 GCA_038521775.1 Pseudomonadota bacterium
TCAGCGGCCGCGAAACTCCGGCGGCCGTTTCTCGCGAAAGGCGAGCAACCCCTCGACATGATCCTCCGTCCGGCCCGCGTGACCCTGGGCCATGGCTTCGCTGCCAAGCTGCGCCTCAAGATCATTGGAAAAGCTCGCCCGGATCACCTCTTTCATCAGCCCGTAAGCCCGGGTCGGCCCCTTGGCGAGCGCGGTCGCGCGGTCCGCCACCACCTCGGAGAACCGCGCATCGGGCACGGATTGCCAGATCAAGCCCCATGCATCGGCCTGATCGGCCGTGATCTTCTCGGCAAAAAGCGCGGCACCCATGGTCTTGGCAAGGCCCATCGAGCGGGGCATCCAATAAGTGCCGCCGGCATCGGGCACCAGGCCAATGCGGGCAAAGGCCTGAAGGAAATAGGCGCTTTGCGCGGCGATCACCACATCGGCGGCCAGCGCCAGATTGGCCCCCGCACCCGCCGCCGGACCGTTCACCGCGGCAATCGTGGGCACCGGGCAGCTGGCCAGCGCTTCGATCAGCGGATGAAACTCCTCCAGCAGCGCGCGCTGCAGATCGATATCGGCGGTGGTTTCGCGCTGGCCCAGATCCTGGCCGGAACAGAACGCCCGCCCGGCCCCGGTCAGCACAAGGGCGCGGGCCTCGCTCGGCACACGGCGCAACGCATGCAGAAGATCGGCCCGCATCTGGCCTGTCATCGCGTTGAGCTGATCGGGCCGGTTGAGCGTGACCGTCGCAACGCCCGCCGTGACATCGTAGAAAATGGTCTCATAGCTCATTGGCGTCTCCTGCTTTGGCGGCCCGACAATAGGCAAGGCGACGCGCCGGCGAAACCCCGCGATCGGTCACTGCGCGGGGCTGTCATCGTCCAAAAGCCGCGCCAGCTTTGCCTCCTCCTCGGCGCTGAGCGCGGTGGCGGGCGGGGCGCTGCGCTGCCGACGCAAGAATGCAACGGCCATGGCGCCGCCCAGCAGCAAGAGCGCCGGTCCGGCCAGCCACAGCACCAGATTGGCCCCCGATGCGGTGGGCCGCAGCAACACATATTCGCCATAACGCGCGACGAGATACTGCTTGACCGCCTCGTCGCTGTCACCGGCGACCAGACGCTCGCGCACCACCAGCCGCAGATCGCGGGCGAGACCCGCGTTTGATTCGTCAATGCTTTCATTGCGGCAGACCAGGCAGCGCAGCTCCTTGGAGATGTCGCGCGCCCGGGCCTCCAGCGCCGGGTCGGGCAGGATCTCGTCGGGCTGGACCGCCGCCGCCCCGCACGGCGCGAGCAGAAGCGCAAGGATCAGCCCCGCGCGCCTCATTCCGCCGGCACCGGCTTTGCCACCGTGCCGCGGCGCGCCGGAGCGCCCACCCGATACCGCCGATCGGTCAGGCTGATCAGCCCGCCCAGGCTCATCACCAGCGCGCCGATCCAGATCCAGTTCGCGAAGGGCTTGATATAGGTGCGCACCGCCCAGCCGCCGCGCAGCTGCCGGTCGCCCAGCACGATATAGATGTCCCGGGTCAGCCCGCTGTCGATTGCCGCCTCGGTGGTCGGCATGCGCTGGACGACATAGTCGCGCTTTTCAGCGCAAAGCCGGGCAAGCTCGCGCCCGTCGCGCAGAACCGTAAAGCGGCCCAGATCGGTGATGAAATTGCGCGCCCCGGTTTCCTGGAAGAGCACGGAGACGATGCCAAAACCCGAGGGTTCGACATGCCCGCAGGCGGGTTGGACGAAATCGGCGCCCAGGGCCAGCCGCTCAACCGCATCAAAGCGGATCTGATAGCCGCCGATCTCGGCCGTATCGCCCACACGCATCACGCGCACATCCTCGCTCTCCCAGGCGGTGATGGCCGCAATGCCAAAGATCATCAGGCCCAGCCCGGCATGCGCGGTCGCCTTGCCCCATTCGGCGCGCGGCAGGGTGACCAGCCGGCGCAGGGTCTCGGCCGGCGCGGCGCGGCCCAGCTTGGCACGCTCGGCCAGCTCGACCAGCACGCCGGCCACCAGCCAGACCGCCAGCGCGATGCCGATCGGCGCCACCAGGCTGCGCCCGGTCTGCACCGCCCAGACCAGCCCGCCCAGCGCAAGCGCCAGCCCCAGCGCGGGCAAAAGCGGCCGCAGCACCCGGCGCAGCTGGCCGCGCTTCCAGGCGAGCATCCCGCCGATTGGCAGCACCGCGGCGAGGCCGATCATGAAGGGGGTGAAGGTGAGCTCGAAAAAGGGCGGCCCGACCGAGACCTTGGCACCGGTCGTGTATTCGGCAATCAGCGGCCACATCGTGCCGATGAAGACCACCAGCGCCGAGACGGTGAGCAGGAGATTGTTGACCACCAGCGCCGATTCGCGGCTGACCGGCGAGAACACCCCCTTGGAGGCCAGCATCGGCGCGCGCCAGGCATAAAGCGTCAGCGCCCCGCCGATGGCGATGATCAGAATCGCCAGGATGAACACACCGCGCGTGGGGTCCGAGGCAAAGGCATGGACCGAGGTGATCACGCCCGAGCGCACGATAAAGGTGCCGATCAGGCTGAACGAAAAGGCCAGGATGGCCAGCAGCACCGTCCAGCTTTTAAGGCTTTCGCGCTTTTCGACCACGATGGCCGAATGCAAAAGCGCCGCGGCCACCAGCCAGGGCATGAAGGAGGCGTTCTCGACCGGGTCCCAAAACCACCAGCCGCCCCAGCCGAGCTCGTAATAGGCCCAATAGCTGCCCAGCGCGATGCCGATGGTCAAAAACACCCAGGCCGCCAGCGTCCAGGGCCGCACCCAGCGCGCCCAGGCGGCATCGACCCGCCCCTCGATCAGCGCCGCAACCGCAAAGGAAAACGCCATCGAGAGCCCGACATAGCCCAGATAAAGAAAGGGCGGATGGAAGGCGAGACCGGGATCTTGCAGGAGCGGGTTGAGGTCGCGCCCGTCGAAAGGCGGGGTGATCAGCCGCGTGAACGGGTTGGACGTGAAGATCGTAAAGGCCATGAAAGCCGCCCCGATCATCGCCTGCACCGCAAGCACCCGCGCCTTGAGCGATGCCGGCAGCGCCCCGCCACGCCAGGCGACCAGCGCGCCGAAAAGCACCAGGATCAGCACCCAAAGCAGCATGGAGCCTTCGTGATTGCCCCAAACGCCGGTCACCTTGTAGAGCATCGGCTTTGCCGAATGGCTGTTATCGGCCACCAGCTCGACCGAGAAATCCGACACAACGAAGGCATAGGTGAGGGCCGCAAAGCTGATGGCGACCAGCACGAATTGCGCGCCCGCCGCCGGCACGCCGACCTGCATCCAGGCGGACCAGCCGCGCGCGGCGCCCAGCATGGGCATGACCGATTGCACCAGCGCCACCAGAAAGGCGAGGATGAGGGCGATGTGGCCGAGCTCAACGATGTAGAGGTTTTGCATGTGCCGCCTCCCGCATGGCCTGCCCCGTCAGGCCGCGCCTTGCAGGTTCAGAACTAGCATGCGCTGGCGCAGACGCAAAGGGACAGCCCGCCGCGCCGCATCGGGGCGCATCAGCGCCTCTTGAGCCCGAGGAATTGGGTCGGGCACACGCAGAGAGTTCACAAATGGCAGAGGCGCGGCCCAGCTGGGGCCGCGCGTCCTGTCGGCACAGCCCTCCGGTCAGGCTGTGCCGGCCTGTTACGACCGCGCGAACTCGGCCAAGGCGGGGTTGTCCACAAAGGCCGCGCCGGGATCGTCTTGCACCGCCGGCTGTTCATCGGCGTCGGACGCATCCGGGGCATGAACCACCGCCCGCGGCGGAGCGACCTGCGCGGGCTGGGCCGGCGCCGCGGGAGGTTCCATCGCCTCGATCTCCTGCACGCGGCGCATGGTGCGGGCAACATCCTCAGGCGCAATCGCGCGCCGATCGCTCCGCAGATATTGCAGCTCCCGCGCCCCGAAATAGAAGCTCACAATCGCGCCCAGCAGCCACCACAGGGGCTCGGGCACCAGTTGCAGGCCCTGCATGCGGGCGGCAAACCCGACCGGGTCGGACATGGCATAGACAAAAAGGCCCAGACAGCCCAGGGCAAGCGCCGGGCGCGGGAGCCGGTTCACCGCATCCATGAGGCGGTTGAACATCCCGGGCTCGGCCCGAAACTCCGCCGCGAATTGGGCCCGCGCATCGACCTCCTCAAGATGCGCACGCTCGGCTTCGGCCTCGGCATTCACGCGAAACACCTGCGCGACGTCCTTGACCCCGCCGGTGATCTCGCGAACGCCGCCCCCAAACAGCCAGGAGAGGATGCCCATCATCATACCTCCATGTTCGGCATGCAGCGTTGCGCGCGCCGGCCAAAACTCTCAACCGAACCGCTCATGCCCAGCCCGCCACCCGAGCGGCATGCTCAACTTCTGTGAGATGGAAGCGCGGGTCGATGAACAGCTCGGCGCGGCGGATCCACCCGCCCTTGCCGCCATCGCGCCGGCGGGCGTATTTGCGGCTGGCGCTGCGCCGGTCGCCGATGCGGTAGTAATAGTTGCGCCGCTCGATCCCATAGGCATCGACCAGCAGCGACCCCATGCGCGCATGGGCCGCCGCGCAGGCCGCTTCGGTCTTGGGCCCGATTGCCCCGTCGCGCGCCAGCGGGCCAAAGCCCGCCTCGGTCAGCACATCCTGCAAGAGCCGCACCGCGTTGGAGCCTGCATTGACCTGCATGTCGAAAACCGTGGCATGCATCGCCTCGGGCAGCCGGTCGATGCGCGGCTCATAGAAGTAATGCTTGATGAAGATCTCGACCGCCTGGTCGCGGGTCAGCGCCTTGACATCGGGGATGTCGACCGCCCCATCGCCGTCGAGGTCCAGATCCAGCGCGCGCATGGTGTGGATGGTCACGCCGTGGTTGGTGGCCCCGCCCGGATCGTCGGGGTCGTTCACATAGCCACCTTCACGCGCGACAATATCGCGCGCAATCTCCTGAACGGATTGCATGAAATTTCTCCGAAAAAAAACGTCGTGCGGGCACAGCGCCGCAGAATGGCGAATGCGTTAACACAATGTGCGTTTAGGAAGCGCTAACGCTCCCCGCACCGGCCGGTTCAAACCGTCAGGCGCCCGTCCATCACCACCACCCCGGTGCCGGCCACCTCGACCCCGGTGATCGCATCGCGCGGGCCCAGCACCCGCACCTGCGCCTGTCCCGGCCGGCCCATCCAATGGCCCTGCTCGGCGACAAAGCCGGGCTGATCGATCAGGCCCCTGGCCCAAAGATAGGCCGCCATACAGCCGGTGGCAGAGCCGGTGAACGGGTCTTCGGGCGGCAAGGGCGGCGGCAAGAGCAGGCGCGAGAACACGTCTCCTTGCGCCGTGGCACCGCCAAGCGTGATCAGGAAGGGCTCCATCACCGCAGCCCGCACATCGCCCAGCCCGGCGCGCCAATCCGCCAGGCGCCGGGTGTCGAGCATGGCCCGGCGCTGGGCGTCCTTGTCGCGCAAAAGCGCTATGCAAAAGGCCGTTCCGGTCGAGACGATGTCGGGATCGGCGGCCAGATCCTGCGCTGCCAGCCCATACATCGCCGCGATCTCGCCCCGGTCCTGCACGGGTCCGAACTCGGGCGCGCGCTGGGTCATCACGATCAACGGACGCTCGGCCCCCGCCTCGATGCGGATGGGAAACACCCCGGCCCCGGTCTCCAGGCTGAAGGACTGGCCGGGCGCGACCAACCCACGCTGCAACAGCGAGGCGACGGTGGCGATGGTGGGATGACCGGCAAACGGGATCTCACGATCGGCCAGATAATAGCGCGCCCCGAAATCGGCCACATCCGAGGCCACCAGATAGGCGCATTCCGAGAGCGAGGTTTCGCGCACCAGCGCCAGGCGGTCGGCAACGGCCAGCCCGTCCGCCCCATGCACCACGACGCAGCCATTGCCGCCAAAGGGCGTGTCGGTGAAGGCGTCGACCCAATCGAAGGCATAGCTGGCCATCCGCTCACTCCTCTCGAAAAA
>JBCBKN010000305.1:0-5897 GCA_038521775.1 Pseudomonadota bacterium
GCGCATCCTGCGCCGCCCATTCGGGATACTCCACGCCGTCCCAACGGGTCAGCGTCATCGCCGAGGGGGCCGTTGGGTGGACATACATGAACTCAACCTGGGCAAAGGCGCCGCCTTCGCTCATGACCGAGCCACGGAATCCGTCGAGGGTTGTCAACTCGCCCGGCCCCGCCCGGAACGTATAGCTCTCGTCGAGGATCTCGGTCAGAACGGCGCCTTCGGTCCCGGTCAGGCTGCCATCGAGATCCAGGATCTTCGTGGTCGTCGCGACGGGCCCGTCCTTGCCCGGCACTTTCCAGCGGTGGAAATTGTTGGCGTCCTCGGTGCTGACATTGTTGAACCAAGTGTATTGGGTGCTGCCGGCCGAGCGGATGCTCAGCGCGATTTTTTCATCGTAGTTCGCCCAATGCGTGCCGTCATAACCTGCAACAACGCCAAGATATTGTTCGTTCGAGTTCACCCCAGCGAGCGGTATGCCGGCATACTCCTCGGATCTCCCGGTATCAGAGCGGCCGATGACCACCGTGTCATGCATTACGTTTCGGCCGCCGCGAAACTCGTAATTGACCCGGTTGTCGGCCAGTGCGGAGTCGGTGATGTAGGCACCTGATCCGCGGAACCACATCCCAAAGCTGCCATTGCCATAGGCGGTGAAGTCCTCGATATACGCATTCCCGCCTGAAGCACCGGCGGCCCGCCAGGTCAGGTCATCGGCCCGAACGAACCCGTCCTGCCAATAGCCTGTAGTTGCCGCCGAATGCGCCGCGTTGTCTTCGAAGATGTAATTCGAGAAAGACGAAATGATCTGCGGATGTTCCGCGCGATCATAGGCCTCTGCCGACAGGCCATGGGGTAACGGCGCCGGCGCGACGAAGAAACCAAAGCCCTCAGACCCGGCCGCGTGATTGCCGACAAATGTATTGTTGGTGTTCTCGATCCAATAGCTTGCAACATGCGACCTGTCGGTCGGGATCGGCTGGCCTGTCTCCGAGCGATGGGTGCCAAACACCAGGTTACCCAGGAACTGGTTGCCGTACTCCGACCCGTCCTCGGTGAACATCCCGTGGCCGATATGGTCGAACACCACATTGCCTTCCACCCTGGCGTTGAAGCTGCCATGGACCGTGACGCCTTTGTTATAGGCTTCATGGATCGAGATGTTTTCGACATACTGGCCCGAGACATCGGCGCCCATATGCCAATGGATCGGATAGCGGCCCAGCTCGTCAATCTGGCCGACCCGCGTGAACTCGGCCCCCGAGATATGCTGCGAGGCGCCATGCATCACCATCGTATGGGCGCCGTAGCCGTCATCGTCAGTATCGCCCTGGATCGTGACATTGCGGCTGAGCAGCGCCACTTCGGCGCGCATATCGACGTCATACTCGCGGAAATCTTCGCCCGTTTTGCCATTGGTGTGCTGTTCAATCACACCGATATGCGAATACTCGAGCGGGGCGTCGAGGCGGACATGCTTGCCGTCTTCCGAAATCCACTTGATCGTGCGCACTTCGTCTTGTGTGTAATCACTGCCCGACGGCGCGATTGCGATCACATCACCGATTTCCCAGCCAGTGCTCTCGTCAAAGTGCAATTCCGTATCGCCGGCGATGGCGTTCTGGGTCAGCTGGGTCCAGCTCTCCTTTGCGGCATCGGCGGCATGGATCTCGATCCGCGAGCCCTCACCCATCGCCATGAGGAAGGCGTTGTTGTCCTCGATGACCAGATCGCCCATCTCCATGTCCATATGCATGGTGGTGTCGATCTGGTCGGCGGGCCCCTCCATTGCGTCCGGCATGGAACCGGGCATGGAATCGGGCATGGTATCGGGCGTGACATGGGATGTGCCGTCGGCCATGCCCGAATGCGGCATCTCCGACCCCGTGTCGGGCGGCGCGCTCAGCATCCCCGAAACAGGCGTGGGCGCCGACGCAGGGATATCCGCCGCGAGGCTCTCCACATGGTCGGGGTCGCCCGCGACCTGCACACGCTCGGCTAGCGTTGGCGCTGATGTCGGCGCGGCATACACCTCCGTGACCTCACTGTCGGAGGCTTCGGAGCCGACATCCGGCCGCGCCCGGCCGATCTCTGCAACCGGATCCGCCACCGTCTCACTGTCCTGCGGCGGCGGTGCGTCCACATCCTGGCTGATCGCTGTCAGGCTGTCCGATGTCGGCAACGGGGCCAGGTCATCGGCATCTGGTGCGAGGGTGTCAGGGCGCCCGGCTCCACCTGCGAGAGTGGCAAGCAAAGCTTTGGCCTCGTCTGCTCTTTCGGACATGCAAATCGATCCCTATCACGCACCACCCGTCAGGGAGCATTGGCAACAATTATGTCCAAAATGTGGCAGCGCCTGCGCTGCAGGCGCAAAATAATCCAATGTAATCAAGATCTTCGCAGCAGAGATGCGGTCACTTTTTCTCAAAAGCAGGCCTGCGCTCAGGCCTCCCAGGTGACCTTACCGCCGCACAAGGTGAGCGATGCGCGCGCGCTGTCGACCTCCTCGGGCGCCAGCGCCTCAAGATCGCGGTCCATCACCACGATATCGGCCGCCTTGCCGGGCGCCAGACTGCCCAGCCGCGCCTCGTCATGCCCGGCATAGGCCCCGCCCATCGTGTAATCATGCAGGGATTGCATCAGGGTCGAACGGTTGTCGGGGCAGGCCTCGGACCAGGGTGTGCGGGTCATCGCCGCCTTGATCCCGCGCATCGGGTCGATGTCGGAGACCGGCCAGTCCGAGGCAAATGCAATGGGCACCCCATCGGCGCGCAGCGCGGCCACCGGAAACCCGTTGGGCCAGCGCGCCGGTCCGATGCGCGACAGCCAGGGGTCGAGCCCGAAATCCATGGCCCCGGGCGGGTGCTGGGGCTGCATCGAGGCCACGACCCCAAGGGCACGGAACCGGGGCAGATCGTCGGGATGCAGCATCTCGATATGTTCGATGCGGTGGCGGCTGTCGCGCGCGCCATTGGCCGTGCGCGCCGCGGCAAACCCGTCAAGCGTGCGCCGCACCGCCCCGTCGCCGATGGCATGCACCGAGATCTGCAGCCCCAGGCGATCGGCCTCGATACAGGCCTGGGCAAACCGCGCCTCATCATGCAGCGGCTCGCCCACCCAGCCCGGACGGTCGGCATAGGCCTCCAGCAGCACGGCGGTGGAGCTGTCGATGACCCCATCCATGAACATCTTCACCCGGCCCGAGCGCAGGAAATCGGTCGCATAGCGCGCATGCATCTGCGCGGCCTCATCGAGGGTCGAGAGCGGCTTTTCGGGGGTCAGATGGAACGGCACCTCGGTGCGGCAGAGCAGCTCGCCCCGCTCCTCAAGGCTGCGCAGAAGCTCAAGCTGGTAAAAATTGCCGTCCATATTGTGCAGGCTGGTGAAGCCGAAGGAGGCGCAGTATTTGAGGCCCTCCAGCATCACCGCCTCATCCTCGGCCCGCTGGGCGGCGGTGAGTGTCTCGCCCGGCTCGCGTCCGACCAGACCGAGATTCTCGCGCCCCCCCGAGCTGCGCAGCCCCATCACCGGGTCGAAGGCGGCATGCTCGCGCAGCTCGCCCGCCGCGGTGCCGTCAGCGGCCATCACCACCTCATTGCCCGGCGGCACATCGTGCCCGTGCAGGATGCCGGCCCGCTCTAACGCGACCGTGTTGGCCCAGGCCGTGTGATGGTCGCCCGCAATGCAGATCACCGGCCGGTCGGGCAGCACCTCGTCAAGACGCTGACGGGTGGTCGTCACGCCAGGGCCGAAGAGATTGTAGTCGGCAGCCTTGCAGATCAGCAGAGCCTCGTCGGGATTGGCGGCCGCATAGGGCAGCAGCACCGCGCGCAGCGCCTCGGCCCCCTGCACCCCGTCAAGCTGGGCGAGCCGCAGCCCGAACGCCCCGGCAAAGAGGTGCAGATGCGCCTCGACCAGACCGGGCAGCACCGTGCAGCCCTGCGCATCGATGCGCCGCGTCGCCGGGCCAGCGAGATCGGCCATCGCATCGCGGTCGCCAACGCCCAGAATGCGCCCGCCCGCCAGCGCCAGCGCCTCGGCCCGGGGCTGGTCCGGCGCAAAGGTCAGGATCCGCGCATTCTCGATCAGTGTGTCCGCCGCTGTCATCGCGCTGCCTTTCTGGGGATCTTGCCGGTGCCAATCGACAAACCTGCCGTTTTTGCCGCCACAATGATCCACACTCTGCAGCGCCTTATGTCAATGGAGGCGCGCCTGCCCGTGAGGATGCACGGGCCCCTTGCCCTGGCGCGATGCCTGACCCTATGCTGGCGCATCAACTGGGGTTTCGGGCAGCGGCCCGAGGGGACAGACAATGACAGTGCAGACCGGTGTCCCGGTGATGCCTGCAATCGAAGTGGATCGCATCTCCAAGATCTTTCGCGGCGCCGATGAGGTGCGCGCCTTGGACGACGTGTCGGTCGGGATCCGCAAGAACGAGTTCTTCACGCTGCTGGGTCCGTCGGGCTGCGGCAAGACCACCTTGCTGCGGGTCATTGCCGGGTTTGAGCCGCCCAGCATGGGCGCGCTGCGCCTGGGCGGGAAGGACATCTCGCGCCTGCCGCCCAACCAGCGCCCGGTGAACACGGTGTTCCAGAGCTATGCGCTGTTTCCGCATATGAGCGTGGCCAACAATATCGGCTTTGGGCTGGAGATGCTGGGCAAGTCCAAGCGCGAGGTTGCGGACACGGTTGACGACATGCTGCGGCTGGTGCGGATGGAGGCGCTGAAGGCGCGCCGCACCTCCGAGATCTCGGGCGGTCAGCAGCAGCGCGTGGCGCTGGCCCGGGCGCTGGCGCCGCATCCAGAGGTGCTGTTGCTCGACGAGCCGCTCTCGGCGCTGGACCTCAAGCTGCGCAAGGAGATGCAGATCGAGCTCAAACGGCTACAGCATGAGACCGGCATCACCTTCATTTTCGTCACCCATGACCAGGAAGAGGCGCTGACGATGTCGGACCGCATCGCGGTGATGAGCGCCGGCAAGATCCTGCAGATCGGCAGCCCGCGCGAGATTTATGAGCGCCCGGCAGAACGCTTCGTGGCCAATTTCATCGGCGCGTCGAACTTTCTCGACGCCCGGCTTGCGGGGCGCGAGGCGACGCTCACGGCCGGCGGTGTGTTCGCGGTCGACCCGCCGGCGGGGGTGGGCGACGGGGCGGTCAGCGTTCTGGTGCGCCCCGAGCATGCAGCGGTGCGGGCCGGGCCGGCCGGCGCGGGCGAGCTTGCTGCCACGGTGCGCACCATCGTCTATTCGGGCGATGCGACGATGGTGCATCTGGCGCTTGCCACCGGCGAGCCTTTCCAGGCCAAGCTGCCCAACGCGCCCGAGGCGCTCGATCTGCCCGGCGAGGGCGAGGCCGCGGCGCTCAGCATTGCGCCGGGCGCTGTCACCGTGCTGCGGGATTGAGCCATGGCTGACCCGGCCCTGAGCGAGAGCATGCCCCAGCCCGGTGCGCTGGAGGCCGAGGCCGCGCGGGCCGATATCCGCGCGCGGTGGCTTTTGGCCCTGCCCGCAATCGCCATCATCCTTTGCGCCGCGGCCGGGCCCTTGCTGGTGATGGGGGTCTATTCCTTCCTTGCGGCCGGCGATTACGGCAATGTCAAATGGGAGTTTTCGACCGAGGGCTGGACCGCGGTCCTCATGCAGCGCGACATTTTCGACGACACGTTGATCTGGGCCGACGCGCATCTGTCGATCTTCTGGCGCAGCTTCTCACTCTCCTTCATCACCACGATCCTGACGCTGATCATCGGCGTGCCCACCGCCTGGTTCATCGCCACCCAGCCGCCCGGCCGGCGCGAGCTGTGGCTTTTTCTGATCACCGTGCCCTTTTGGACCAACCTTCTGGTGCGCACCATCGCCATTCAGGAGCTGATCCGCGCCGAGGGGGTGATCAACCTCA
>JBCBKN010000306.1:0-5892 GCA_038521775.1 Pseudomonadota bacterium
AACCTGCTTCAAGGCGAGCTGGGAGACAGTTTCTTCTACCGCCAGCCGGTGTTTGACCGGATCATGGAGCTTTTGCCCAACACGCTGGTGCTCACTTTTTCCTCCCTGTTCCTGGCCTATGCCTTTGGCATACTGGTCGGGGCCTGGCTTGCCTGGCGACGCGGGCAACTTGTTGAAAAGGCAGCGATACCGTTCGTTCTGACCACGCGTGCGATGCCGGAATTCTGGCTGGGCATGATCCTGCTGGCGATCTTCAGCTTCTGGCTCGGCTGGTTTCCGGCCGGTGGCACGCGTCCGGCCGGGGCCGAGTACAGCTCGCTGCTCGCCCTTTACAGCTCGCGGGATTTTCTCACGCATCTCGCGCTCCCGGCACTCACCCTTGCAATCTACAGCCAGGGCCTGCCGCTTTTGCTCATGCGCTCCAACATGCTTGACGTGATGCGGGAGGATTTCGTCACCATGGCGCGGATCAAGGGCCTCTCCAGCTGGACGGTCGTCGTGCGTCACGCGGCGCGAAACGCGCTGCTGCCGGTCATGACCAGTTTTGCCATTGCGGTGGGCTATCAGATCCAGGGCAATGTCGTCGTGGAAAGCGTCTTCTCCTGGCCAGGCCTGGGGCGCGAGCTGGTCAATGCCGTCTCGGCCAGCGACTATCCTCTCGCGCAAGGTGCATTCCTGATGATCGCCGTCGTGGTGGTGCTGATGAACCTGCTGGCAGACCTTCTTTACGGCCTTCTCGACCCCCGGGTCAGCCATGCCTAGCGACGCGACGCTAGATACCACACCCTCTCGTGGGGCGCTGGCGCGGCTTTTCTCAAGCCTGCACCTGCCGCTTGGCGATCCCTTCGCGGTGGCCGGGCTGGTCATCTACAGCGTCTTCGTTCTGGTCGCGATCTTTGCCGACCAAATCGCCACCCACAATCCGACCGAGATCCTCTACACGGCCGATTATGATCTGGCCTCGGACCGCGGACCGGGCGAGGATGGCTACATTCTGGGCACCACCAGCCTCGGGCGCGATATCTTCAGCCAGCTTGTCTATGGCTCGCGCTCGGCTCTCCTCATCGGGCTGACCGCGGCCTTTATGGTAGCGCTAATCGGCACGCTGGTCGGGCTGGTTGCGGGCTATTTCGGCGGGCTGATCGACACCATCCTGATGCGCCTGGCCGACATCGCCTTCGGCATTCCCTTTCTGCCCTTCGTGATCGTGCTGGCGGCGTTTCTGGAACCCTCGATCTGGAACGTGGTGCTGGCCATGGCGCTCGTGCTCTGGCGCGACACCGGCCGCGTGATCCGCGCCCAGGTGCTCAGCCTGCGCAACCGGGCCTATGTGGAGGCCGCGCGGGTCTGCGGCTCTTCGGATCTCAAGATCGTCTTTCGCCACATCGCGCCCAATATCCTGCCGCTGAGCTTTCTTTACGGCTCGATCGCGATCGGCTGGGCGATCCTGACCGAGGCCTCGATCTCGTTTTTGGGCTTTGGCGATCCGGAGACCATTTCCTGGGGCTATATGCTGCAGGACGCCTATGCCAGCCAGGCGCTGTCGACGCGGGCCTTCTACTGGTTCGTGCCGCCGGGGCTGTGCATCATCCTTGTGGTTGTCGCGGGGTTCTTCATCTCGCGCGGCTATGAGGAGATCCTGTTTCCAAAGCTCAAGGAATGAGGCGGCCCGCATGACCGCGCCGCTTTTGTCGGTTCAGGACCTGGCCATCGCCTACCGCGTGGATGGCGGCGAGCTTCGCGCCGTCGACGGGGCCAGCTTTGACGTCGCCCCCGGCACGATCACCGGCATTGTGGGCGAAAGCGGCTGCGGCAAGACCACGGTCGCGCGGGCCCTGACCCGGGTGATGCCGGGCAATGCGCGAATTGCGGGCGGGCGCGCGGTTTTTGACGGGCAGGATCTGGTGGGGCTGAGCGAGGCCGAGATGAACCGCCTGCGCTGGCGCGACATCGCCTTCATTCCGCAATCGGCGATGAACTCGCTCGACCCGGTCTATCGGGTGGAAAGCCAGCTCAACGAGGTGCTCATCCAGCGCGGCGGTCTGACCCGGCGACAGGCGCGCGACCGCGCGGCCGAGCTATTTGAGATGGTGGGCATCGAGGCGCGGCGTCTGCGCGATTTTCCGCACCAGTTTTCGGGCGGCATGCGCCAGCGCGTGGCCATCGCCCTGGCCCTGGCGCTGGAGCCCAAGCTGGTGATTGCCGATGAGCCGGTCACAGCACTCGATGTCATCGTGCAACGCCAGATCCTCGACCAGCTTTTGGATCTGCAGCGCCGGCTCGGCATTTCGGTCATTCTGGTCACCCATGACATCTCGGTCGTGGCCTATGTCTGTGACCGGGTGGTGGTGATGTATGCCGGGCGGGTGGCCGAGACGGGCGAGATGCGCCGCGTGCTCACCGCGCCCGAGCATCCCTACACCATGGGGCTGACCAACGCGTTTCCCGACCTGCGCAGCGCCATGGGCGTGCTGACCCCCATCGAGGGCGCGCCGCCCAATCTGATGACCCCGCCGCCGGGCTGCCGGTTCGCGCCGCGCTGTCCCTTCAGCCTGGCGCATTGCGGCCACACCGCCCCGGCGATGGAGGTCGAGGGCTCCGGCCATGCAGTGGCCTGCCACCGCGCACAGGAGGCGGCGGCCCTGCGGGAGGCGGCCGCGCGGGTCGAAACCTGGGCCGTCGAGACATGAGCAGCGATGCGCCAGCCGACGCGCTCGTGCGGGTTGAGAATGTGCGGATGCATTTTCGCGTGGGCTCGCCCCTCTCGGCGGCGCTCTCCAAACAGCCAAACGTCGTCAAGGCCGTGGATGGTGTCGATTTTTCCCTCGCCCGCGGCGAAAGCGTCGGGATCCTGGGGGAATCCGGCTGCGGAAAAACCACGATGGGCCGGCTTTTGCTCAAGCTGCTCAGCCCAAGCAACGGGCGGGTCCTGTTTGAGGGGACCGATCTGCGCGCCCTCACCGGCGCGTCTTTGCGGCGCTTTCGGGCCCGGGCGCAGCTCATCTTCCAGAACCCGTTCGAAGCGCTTAACCCCCGCTTCACCATTGCCAAATCGATGGCCGAGCCGCTGGAAAATGCCGCGATCCCCCGCGCCGAGCATGCCGAGCGGATCGCGCGCGCCATGGCGCTGGTGCGGCTGCCCGACCCCGAGCAGTTCCTCGGCCGGCATCCGCATCAGCTCTCCGGCGGGCAGCTTCAGCGTGTGGTCATGGCGCGGGCGCTGGTGCTGGAGCCCGAGTTCATCGTCGCCGACGAGCCGGTCTCGATGCTCGATGTCTCGGTCCGGGCGGGGGTGCTGAACGTCTTTCGCGATGTGCGCGAGCGGCTCGGCCTGACCGCGATCTACATCTCCCACGATCTTGCCCTGGTGCGCTATGTCTGCGAGCGCACGATCGTGATGTATCTGGGCCGCATCGTCGAGGATGGCCCGACCGAGGCGATCGTGGCCAACCCGCTGCATCCCTATACCCGCGCGCTGGTGGCGGCGGTGCCAACGCCCTATCCCGATCAGTCGCATGACCCGCTGCCGGTCGGACGCGGGGCGCCGGACGCGCGCAACCCGCCCTCGGGCTGCCGGTTTCGCGACCGCTGTCCAAAGGCGCATGCGCGTTGCGCCGAGGAACAGCCCGAGGCCCGGCGGGTCGAGGGGCGGCTGGTCTTTTGCCATCTTTATGGGTGAGGGCGCCATGGCGCAGGAAGCTGAGATCATCGATCAGCTGCGCGGCTGGGTCGAGGCCGAAAGCCCCACGCAGGATGCGGCCGCCGTCAACCGGGTGATGGATCTGGCGCAGACGGCATGGCGCGATGCCGGCTTTGCCACCCGCCGCATTCCCGGGCGCGACGGGTTTGGCGACCATGTCGCGGCCGAAAGCCCCTGGGGATCTGCGGATGCGCCCGGCATCCTGATCCTGACCCATCTCGACACGGTGCATGAGATCGGCGCGTTCGGGCCGGCGTTTCGCATCGAAGGGGGGCGGATCTACGGGCCCGGTGCGCTCGACATGAAGGGCGGCGCGCTGATCGCCCTGATGGCCGCGCGCGAGATTGCGGCCAGGGGCGGCTGCGCATTGCCCATCCGCGCCCTGGCCACCTCGGATGAGGAGGTGGGCAGCCCCACCTCCCGCGCGCTGATCGAGGCCGAAGGTACCCGGGCGAAATATGTTCTGGTGCCGGAGCCCGCGCGCGACGGTGGAAAATGCGTGACCGGGCGGCGCGGCGTGGGGCGTTATACGCTGACCGCCCATGGACGCGCTGCGCATTCCGGTGTGGCCCATGCCGATGGCCGCAGCGCGATCCGCGAGATGGCCCGGCAGGTTCTGGCGGTCGAGGCCCTCACCGCCTATGACCGCGGCCTGACGCTGAACATTGGACGCATCGCCGGCGGGACGACCGACAATACCGTGCCCGAATGGTGCCAGGCGCATCTCGATGTGCGCATGCAGGATGACGCCATGGCCGAGGAGATCGATGCGCGGCTGAAGGCGCTCACCGCGCATGACCCAGATCTCCGCCTCACGGTCGAGGGCGGGATCAACCGCCCGCCCTATACGAAAACCCCGGGCATTGCCGCGCTTCTGGCCACGGCCCAGGAGATCGCGGGCGAGATCGGCTTTGCGCTGGAGGATGTGTTCACCGGGGGCGGCTCGGATGGCAGCTTTCTGGCCGGGCATATCCCAACGCTTGACGGCATTGGCGTTGACGGTGCCGGGGCGCATACGCTGCACGAACATGTCGAGATTGCCTCGCTGGTGCCGCGGATGACGCTGTTGCGCAGGCTGATGACACGTCTCGTCTGATCGGTCGGTCGGTGTTTCTTGCCGTGCAGCCCCGTGCGTGGGCAGGCCGCGCTCAGCCCCGCGCGCCCAGCGCCCCTTCAACCTGAAAGCTCTCCACCGGGCCGCGCGCCATGTCATCGACCACGCCCGCGGCGCTGCACACAAACCCGTCGCCAAGCGCTTCGACGAGGGCTGCATTCGCGCGAACCTCCATCGGGCCGGCAGACTCGCGCAGCTTGCCGGCAAGGTTCACCGCCGGGCCAAACACGTCATAGACGTATTTCTGGATGCCGACGACCGACCCGATCACCTGTCCGCAGGCAAGCCCGATCCGGCAGCGCCAGTGCTGCGGGTGGCTTTCATTGCGCCGCTCCAGATAGCGCAGAAAGCGAAGCGCGGCATTCGCAATGCTCTCGGCATGGGTTTCGGCAGGCTCCGGCAGGCCCGAGACGGCGATATAGCTGTCGCCCAGGGTCTTGATCCGCTCACAGCCGAACTGTTCTCCGATCCGGTCGAAGCTTGCATAGATGTCGTTCATTTCACTGACCAAAACGGCCGGTGCGAGCTGTTCTGCCATTGTGTCGAAATTTATGAAATCCAGCGTGAGGATTGAAACGGGCGCATAGCTCTGCGGCGTGACCGTTCCAAAGGCGCGATACTCCTCATAGACCGAGCGGGGCATGATGTTGAGCAGCAGCTTCTCGACCCGCTCCTTCTCGCGCTGGATCTCGCGGGTGTTGCGTTCAACCATCGCCGAATAGCTCTCGATCATGGTCTCAAGCTCGCGGATCCGGGTGATGTTCTGGCATTCCAGCAGCACCACGCCCGCATCGGTCTGGGTGAAGGTCAGCGCGATGACCAGCATGCGGCGCTTGCGGCGAAAGCTTGCCTCGGCCGAATAGCGCCCGGTTTCCAAAAGCGCGGTTTCAACGGCGGCATGGTCGAGATCGGGCATTATGGCCGCCAGCGCCGCCCCCGCCACGGCCCCGTCGAACCATTCGGCAAACACGCGGTTGGCAAAGCGCAGCTCCAGCGTGGCGGGGTCAAGAATTGCCACCCCGGCCCCGATGGCCCGGAGCAGCTGCGCATTGATCGCCTCGATGTCCATGACGGCGCC
>JBCBKN010000307.1:0-5862 GCA_038521775.1 Pseudomonadota bacterium
GACCGGTGAGGCTGTCGACACGGGTCAGCGCCTCTTCATATTCCAGCAGCAGCGCCTCATGGCTGGTGTAGAAATCCACCCGACCCATTTCAGAGCTTTCGGCCGTCACCCCGGCCGCGGTCATGAAATCGAGCGCCTGGGCGATGTTGCCGGCCATGTCGCGGTAGCGCTCATAGCCCTCCCCTTCGGTGAAGCCCAAATTCCACGCATGGATCTGGTGGAGATCGGCAAACCCGCCCTGGCTGAACGCGCGCAAGAGGTTCAGCGTCGCCGCGGCCTGGGTGTAGGCGCGCAGCATGCGCGCGGGGTCGGGCTGGCGGTCGGCCTCGGTAAAGCCCAGCGCGTTGACGATGTCGCCGCGATAGCTGGGCAGCTCCACCCCATCCACGGTTTCGGTCGGCGCCGAGCGGGGCTTGGCGAACTGGCCGGCCATGCGCCCCACCTTGACCACCGGCATGCGCGCGGCAAAGGTCAGCACCACCGCCATCTGCAACAGCACCTTGAAGGTGTCGCGGATGTTGTCGGCGCCGAACTCCTCAAAGCTTTCGGCACAATCGCCGCCCTGCAACAGGAAGGCCCGGCCTTCGGCAACCTCGGCCAGCCCGGCGCGCAGCGCACGGGCCTCGCCGGCAAAAACCAGGGGCGGGTACTTCGCAAGCTCGGCCTCGACCGTGCCGAGCGCCCGTGCATCCGGATAGTCGGGCATTTGAACCCGCGGCTTCGAACGCCACCCCGATTTCGACCATGCGCCGGTCATTGTCGCCTCCCTCAACCCCGTCATGTCGGATGTGCAGCTATAGGCAAGCGGCACCGCCAAGGCCAGCCCGGAATCGGCGCGTCGCGGCGCGATCCTAAAGCCGGCGCGCCAGGGTGACCCGCAGCGGCAGATGGTCCGACCCGATCTCGGGCCCGGTCTGGCGGGCGAGGGTGGCCAGGTCGGGGCTGTGCACCAGATGATCGATGGCAATCTGCAGGGGCACGGGCCAGCCGGCGGGCCAGGTCATCTGCAGCGGCCAGCCGAGCTGGGAGTTGCGAAGCCCGCCCAGATCCAGCATCTCGCGAAACTGCCCCGAAAAGGGCGCTGCGTTGAAATCCCCCACCAGGACGACCGCATTGCCCATGCGCATTGCATCGGCGGCCCATTGGCCAAGCGCGACCAGCTCGCGCGCCTGCGCGGCGGCCGTGCCCTGGGTCTTGGGCAGGGTGACATGCGCGCTCATCAGGCGCAGCGGCGCGCCCTCAAAGACGAGATCGGCCACCAGCAGCGGCCGGCGCGAGCCGTCGGGCAGATCGATGATCCGGGCCTCCCGGATGTCCAGCGCCGAGGTCAGGGGCACGAACATTGCCGAGCCGTGGGAATTGCGCCGCGGCTCGGCCAGCACCAGGCGGTAGCCCGTCAGCCCCGCTTGCAGCTGCGCCAGGGTGTCGGGCGTGACCTCCTGCAAAAGGACAATGTCGGCGGGCGCGTCGTTGAGCAGCGCCACCACCGCATCGGTCTGCGTGCGGGTGTGGTCGATATTGGCGTGAAAGATCGACAGCCGGGTCGGCGCGATCTCCAGCCTGTCCCGCGGCGGGGCGGTGGCCAGAAAGATCGGCACCACATTGAGGGCAAGCGGGATCACCAGCAGCACGGCCCAGCGCTTCCAGAGCAGCATGGCGGCAAGCTCGACCAGCAGCAGAAGCCATGCATATTGCAACCGAAAATGGTCGAGCAGACCGAGCGGCCACCAGATCTCGCCGGCAAAGCCCAGCAGGGTCACCGCGCTCAGGCCAATGCCGGCCAGGGCCAGGGCCCATGTCACCACAGCTTTCATGTCACCACAGCTTTCATGTACTCGCTGCTTTCATGTCATAGCTGGTTTCATGGCACAGCTTTCATGCGCAGTGCCGCTCCTTTGACCCATGGCCTGCCTCGGCATCCGCGACCAGGAAAGATGAGAGGGCCACAACCGGCCCGGGATGGGCAACCCCGCCGGCGCAGCGCAGCTTGCCTTGGACCCGGCGCGCGATCAGGCCAACACCGCCGCACCCGCCGATGGGCTGGCGGCGGGCTACCGAAGGGCGGGGGCGCCGAGAGGCCAAGGACGCCCCCGAGCGGGCACAGACGGGCCGCCGAGGGGCCGCCGATGTCCAGACGACGGGCTGCCGCGCAACTTCGCGCTTGACCTTGCGCCCGCTCTCTCTTTCATCAACCCGTTGGCGGGCAAGCGACCCGCCCCGCTCTGCCGGTCTGGACATGAACGACGACACCCGATCACGGCCGCGCCGTTTCATCTTTCTGGTGCTGGAGAACGCGACGCTGTTGTCGTTTTCCTGCGCGATCGAACCGTTGCGGATTGCCAACCGCGTGGCCGGCCGGGTGCTGTACAAATGGATGGTTGCGGCCGAGGAGCGCGGCGGCGTCTTTTTCTCCAACGGGCTGCAGGTCGTGCCGGATATGGGGCTTGACGAGCTGGACCGCGACGACACGCTCTTGGTCTGCGGCGGGGTCAAGGTGCAATCCTCCTCAACCAAGACGGTGCTGAACTGGCTGCGGCGCGAGGCACGGCGCGGCGTAATGCTGGGCGGCGTGTGCACCGGCGCCTATGCGGTGGCCCGGGCGGGGCTGTTTGAGGGGCGCAGCTGCACCATCCATTGGGAAAACCGCGACGCTTTTGCCGAGGCGTTCCCCGATGTCTGGCTGACCGACCGCATCTATGTGATCGACGGAAACCGCTGCTCCTCGGCCGGGGGATCGGCCTCGACCGACCTCATCCTGCGGATGATCTCGGACGAGCACGGGCCCGATCTGGCCGCGCAGGTGGCCGATCAGATGATCTACACCACCGTGCGGACCGAGCGCGACGAGCAGCGGCTGTCGATCCCCACCCGCATCGGGGTGCGGCATCCCAAGCTCGCGGCAGTGATCCGGCTGATGGAGCAAAAAATCGAGGAGCCCGAAAGCCCTTCGGAGCTGGCCACCCATGTGGGGATTTCCACGCGGCAGCTCGAGCGGCTCTTCCGGCGCTACCTCAACCGCTCGCCCAAGCGCTATTACATGGAGCTGCGGCTGCAAAAGGCCCGGCATCTCTTGCTGCAGACCGACATGTCGGTGATCAACGTGGCGCTTGCCTGTGGCTTCACCTCGCCTTCGCATTTCTCTAAATGCTACCGGACCTATTTCAACACAACCCCGTATCGCGAGCGGGGGATGAGCCAGCCCGACGGGCGCGCGGTGGTCTGAGGCCCCGCCCGGGGCGGCGGGAGGACGCGTATGGCACCGAGCACACTTCCCGATCTGCTGACGGGCCGCCAGGGCCCGGCCTTGGGCGCGCCGGGGCGGGCCGATCTCGACTATCCGTCGCTGGCCGCGGTGATCGACCGGCTGGGCCGTCAGCTTGCCGGGCTGGGGCTGGGCCCGGGCGACGCGGTGGCGCTCGTGCTGCCCAACGGGCCGGAGGCCGCGGCGGCCTTTCTGGCGGTGGCCTCGCATGCAACCGCGGCCCCGCTCAACCCCGCCTATACCGAGGAGGAGTTTGCGTTTTACCTGGAGGATCTGGGCGCCAAGCGGTTGATCCTGGCCGCGGGGGCCGAGACACCCGCCCGCGCCGCCGCCACCCGGCTGGGCGTGCCGATCAGCGCGGTTGAGAGCGGGGCTGCGGCCGGCGACATCGTGCTGACCGGCGCGGCCGAGGCCCCCGCCCGGCGCAACGGCCCTGGCGACGATGCGCTGGTGCTGCACACATCGGGCACCACCTCGCGGCCCAAGATCGTGCCGCTGACGGCGGCCAATATCTGCGCCTCGGCCGGGCATATTGCGCAAAGCCTGGCGCTTGGCCCTGCCGATCGCTGCCTCAATATGATGCCGCTCTTTCACATCCATGGGCTGATCGCGGCCGTGCTCTCCTCGCTCTCCGCCGGCGGCGCGGTCACCTGCACGCACGGCTTCGATGCGCTGAAGTTTTTCGGCTGGCTGGGCGAGATCCGGCCCAGCTGGTACAGCGCCGTGCCGACCATGCATCAGGCGATCCTGACCCGCGCCAAGCGCAATGCCGAGACGCTGGCGCAGGCAAAGCTGCGGCTGATCCGCTCGTCTTCCGCCGCCCTGCCGGTGCCGGTCTTGGAAGCGCTGGAGGCGACCTTCGGCTGCCCGGTGATCGAGGCTTACGGCATGACCGAGGCTGCCCATCAGATGGCCGCCAACCCGCTCCCGCCCGCGCCGCGCAAACCCGGCACGGTGGGGGTGGCCGCAGGGCCCGAGGTGGCGATCATGGATGCAGGCGGCGCGCTCCTCCCCCAAGGGGCGGTGGGCGAGATTGTCATCCGCGGGCCCAATGTCACCCCGGGTTATCGCAACAACCCCAAGGCCAATGCCGAGAATTTCACCGAGGGCTGGTTTCGCACCGGCGATCAGGGCGAGATCGACCCGCAGGGCTACATCACCATTCGCGGGCGGCTCAAGGAGATCATCAATCGCGGCGGCGAGAAGATCAGCCCGCGCGAAGTCGATGACGTGCTGATCACCCATCCGGACGTGGCCCAGGTGGTGACCTTTGCGATGCCGCATCGGATGCTGGGCGAGGATGTCGCCGCGGCCGTGGTGCTGGAAGAGGGGGCTGCGGCCGATGCGCGCGCCTTGCGCGCCTTTGCCGCGGAACGGCTGGCGGCGTTCAAGGTGCCCGCGCGGATCGAGATCCTGACCGAGATCCCCAAAGGGGCCACCGGCAAGCTGCAGCGCATCGGCCTGGCCGAAAAGCTGGGCATCGCCAAACCGGAGCATGGGGCGTGAAAATCTGCATTTTCGGTGCCGGGGCGATCGGCGGCTATATGGCGGTGCGGCTGGCCAATGCCGGGCTTCAGGTCTCGGTCGTCGCGCGCGGCCCGCATCTGGCCGCGATGCAGGCGCAGGGCTTGCGGCTGCGGGTGGGCGAGGATGAGGAGGTCGCACAGATCCGCGCCACGGATGACCCGGCCGAGCTCGGCCCGCAGGATTTCCTCGTCATCACGCTCAAGGCCCATTCCGTGCCTGCCATCGCCGAGCAGCTTGCCCCCCTGATCGGGCCGGAGACCGCGGTGGTGACGGGCATGAACGGCGTGCCCTACTGGTACTTTCACGGTTTGCCGGGCTGGGAGTGGCGGGCGATCGAGGCGGTCGATCCCGGCGGCGCGGTCAGCCGCGCGATCGCGCCCGAGCGCGCCATCGGCTGTGTGGTCTATCCGGCCGCCGAGGTCGACGCGCCCGGCCTGATCCGCCTGATCGATGGCGACCGCTTCACGCTGGGCGAACCCGACGGATCGAAATCCAACCGCGTGCAGGCGTTTTCCGAAGCGCTGCGCGCCGCCGGCTTCAAGGCGCCGGTGCGGCCGCGCATCCGCGACGACATCTGGATCAAGCTTTGGGGCAATATGGCCTTCAACCCGCTCTCAGCACTGACCGGCGAGACGCTCGATGTGCTCGCCACCAGGCCCGATCTGGCCATGATCGCGCGGGCGATGATGCTGGAGGGCCAGGCGGTGGCCGAAGCGTTTGGCGGGCGGTTTGCCATCGATGTCGACAAGCGCATTGCCGGGGCGGCCTCGGTGGGCGCGCATAAAACCTCGATGCTGCAGGATCTTGAGCGCGGGCGGCCGATGGAAATCGATGCGCTGGTCACTGCGGTGACCGAATTGGGGCGCGCGGCCGGCATCGCAACCCCGACCACGGACATGATCCTGGCCCTGGTGCGGGCCCGCGCACGTCGCGCGAACTGTTACTGGGATGACCTGAATCAAGGTTGACGGGGCCGCGACCCTTCATGCTGGCCATGGTCTCAGCTGAAGGAGAGCCCCGATGTCGATCAAAAACATCCTTCTGTCCTATAATGGCAGCGACGCGGCCGAAGC
>JBCBKN010000308.1:0-5826 GCA_038521775.1 Pseudomonadota bacterium
AAGCTCGCCGGCGGCGTGGCGCACGACTTCAACAACCTCATCACCGCCATCAACGGCCATTGCGACCTGCTGCTGCTCGGGAAGGATGCGACACAGCCGGACTATTCGGATCTTATGCAGATCCGGCAGAACGCGAACCGCGCCGCCGCCCTTGTCCGTCAGTTGCTGGCATTCTCGCGCAAGCAGACGCTCAAGCCCGAGCTCTTGGCGATCAGCGACGTCATCTCCGACACGCTCTACCTCCTCAACCGCCTGATCGGGGATCGCGTGACCCTCCGCCTCGACCCGGAGCCGAGCGGGCCCGCCGGACATGTGCGCGCGGACCAGCGCCAGCTCGAGCAGGCGCTCATGAACCTCGTCGTGAATGCGCGCGACGCGATGCCGGCCGGGGGCAACGTCACAATCTCCACGCGCCTGCGCCAGTTCCGGGCGGACGAGGAGCGCCAGGGCAGCCTCATCTCCGCCGGCGCCTATGTCGAGATCGCGGTGGCGGACGAGGGGATGGGCATCGAGGAAGCGCTGATCGACAAGGTCTTCGACCCCTTCTTCACCACGAAGGCGCAAGGGGAGGGCACCGGGCTCGGCCTCTCCACGGTCTATGGCATCGTCAAGCAGTCGGGCGGGCTCATCTTCGCCGAGAACCGCCCCGAGGGCGGCGCCTGCTTCCGCATGCTGCTGCCGCGGGTCGAGCCTGAAGCACGCGCCAAGCCCGTCCAGGCGCGCCAGCCCGCGCCGGATCTCACCGGCCGCGGCTCGGTTCTTCTGGTGGAGGACGAGGCCGCGGTACGCTCCTTTGCCGCCCGCGCCCTGCGCCTGCGCGGCTACGATGTGGAGATCGCGGAGGAGGCCGAGGAGGCGCTCGCGCTCGTGAGCGATGAGACCCGGGTCTTCGACCTCATCGTGTCCGATGTGATGATGCCCGGCATGGACGGGCCCACCTTCGTCGAGCGCGCGCGCGAGATCCGCCCCGATCTGCGTGTCCTCTTCGTCTCCGGCTATGCCGAGGAAGCCTTCCAGAAGCATATCGAGAACCCCGACTATGCTTTCCTGGCAAAGCCCTTTTCCCTGAGCGAGCTCACCGCGAAGGTGAAAGAGGTCCTGTCGGGCGACGGCGTTTCCTGAGGCGCCGCGCGAAGATCCTGCCCGATTGCGGGCTTAACCCTTCTTCAACCACACGCACTCACCTTCTACGGGTAGGTGAACAATTCGTTCTATCTTTGGCCTCGTAAATATGGGAACGTAGGAAGAACAAGGTGGGCTTTGAAACGAACCCGCCCCCGTGGAATAACGAGGCAAGGCAATGAACCAGACAGTGCTCAAACTCGATGAAAGGCGTGGCATGGACAAGCAGAAGGCTCTCGAATCGGCGCTGGCGCAGATCGAACGGAGCTTCGGAAAGGGCTCCGTGATGCGCCTCGGCCAGCGTGAGGCCGCGATGGATATCGAGGCGGTCTCCACGGGCTCGCTGGGGCTCGACATCGCCCTCGGCATCGGTGGGCTTCCGAAGGGCCGCATCGTCGAGATTTACGGCCCGGAGAGCTCCGGCAAGACCACGCTGGCGCTCCACACCGTGGCGGAGGAGCAGAAGAAGGGCGGCATCTGCGCCTTCGTCGATGCCGAGCATGCGCTCGACCCGGTCTATGCGCGCAAGCTGGGCGTCAATGTCGACGACCTGCTGATCAGCCAGCCCGATGCGGGCGAGCAGGCGCTGGAGATCACCGACACGCTGGTGCGCTCGGGCGCCGTCTCGGTCGTGGTGGTCGATTCGGTGGCCGCCCTGACCCCGCGGGCCGAGCTTGAGGGCGATATGGGCGATGCCCAGGTCGGCCTGCAGGCGCGGCTGATGAGCCAGGCCATGCGCAAGCTCACCGGCTCGATCAGCCGCTCGAACTGCATGGTCATCTTCATCAACCAGATCCGCATGAAGATCGGCGTGATGTTCGGCAGCCCCGAAACCACCACCGGCGGGAATGCGCTGAAATTCTACGCCTCGGTGCGGCTCGACATCCGCCGTGTGGGCGCGGTGAAGGACCGTGAGGAGACCACCGGCAACGTCACCCGCGTGAAGGTCGTCAAGAACAAGGTCGCGCCGCCATTCCGCCAGGTCGAGTTCGACATCATGTATGGCGAGGGCGTCTCGAAGATGGGCGAGCTGCTCGATCTGGGCGTAAAGGCCGGCGTGGTCGAGAAATCGGGCTCCTGGTTCTCCTATGGCGATCAGCGCATCGGGCAGGGGCGTGAGAACGCCAAGACCTTCCTGCGCGAAAACAGCGACATTGCGCTCGACATCGAAGACAAGATCCGCGCCGCCCATGGCCTCGACTTCGATCTCGTTGCCGATGAGGGCGCATCGGTGGAGGCCGAGTGACGCGCCCCGACGGCGGGCGCCCCAACGGCGGGCGCCCCAACGGCGAGTGACTTGACGGTCGTCTGTTATTTTGATATTTCTAAAAATATCAAAATAAGGAAACGGAACCATGCCGTGGGCACAGATGGCGGCGCGGGTGATGCGCTGGCGCCAGGCACGCGACAGGCGCGCGGCGCGCCGAGAGCTTGAAGGCTATGACGATCTTCAACTGGCTGATCTGGGCATCTGCCGGGCCGATATCCCAGCCTATGTTGCTGGTCTGCTGCAGGCTCGGCCCGCCGGACCGGCGCTGAAGCTTGTCGTCGACAATGCGCCGGCGTCGGGCCCCGGCCTGGGCAAGGCCCCCGCCTGTTGCCAGCGCAATGACGGCCGCGGCCAGCGCTGCTGCGTCGATGCGGCGTGAACCCAGGCCGGGCACAGCGCTTGGACAGCGCAGAGATCGGAGAGCAATGCCCGGAGGGCCGGGCAAAGCCAAAAGAAACCCTGCGCCGTTCCGTCAGAGCTCGGCGTAGACAGCCCGCTCAAACGCCTCATAGGTCTGCATGAAGCGCGGCTCCACAAAGGGCAGCGACTGGGTCATGATCACGGCGGCAAGGCCGCGCGTCGGATCGATCCAGTAATGGGTGTTGCACACGCCCGCCCAGCTTTGCGAGCCTGCCGAGCGACAGCCCGGCACATCGGCCTCATTGCGCATGAAGGCAAAGCTGTGGGTCTTGCGAATGCCCTCGAAGGGATCGAAGGATGCGGTCACCCCCGGTGCGCTGGTGATCATCGGCAGCAGGCTAAGCCCGTTCATCTGATCGGCCAGCATGGCGTCGATGGCGGCCTCCGACAGGATCCGGCTGCCATTCAACGCGCCCCGGTTCAGCACCATCCGCAGGAAGGTCAGATAATCCGACGGGGTGGAGTAAAGCGCATGACCCATCCCGTAGACTTCCGGGTTGGAGGGGGGCGCCAGCGCAAAAAGCGCAAAGCTGCCATCCTCGCCGCGCGCATGCAAATCGGCCAGACGCGCGGACATGTCAGGGGTCAGCTCAAACCCGGTCGAGCTCATGCCAAGCGGCTCGAAGATCTCCTCGCGGCAGAACTGGTCGATGCGCCGTCCATCGACGGCCTCCACGCATTGGCCGAGCCAGTCGATGCTGGGCCCGTATCCCCAGCGCGTTCCAGGATCGGTCATCAAGGGCTGTTTGAGCCCCTCCTTAAGGCCCGACAGGATCGGTGGCCGCCCGGTAAGCTGAAGATACCGCGCCATATCGTCGTTCCAGAACTCATATTCCAGCCCGCTGGTATGGGTGGCGAGATGGCGGATCGTGGCGCGGGTTTTTGCAGGGCGCATTCGTGGCGTGTCGCCGTCAAACCCGTCAAGAACCTGCAGATCGTCGAAGTCGGGCAGAATGTCGCCCACCGGCGTGTCCATGGTGAACTTGCCGCGGTCGATCAGGATCATGGCCGCAACCGACCCCACAGCCTTGGTCATCGAGAAAATCCGAAAGACGGTGTCGGATGCGGCTGCCCGGCCCTCGGCGGCATGGCCGGCGGCGCTGTCATAGACCACCTCGCCCGGTGTTGCGGCCATGCCCACCGCAAAGGGCAGGTCGCCATTGGCCACCGCGACGCGCAACACGGCGCTGATCTTGTCGGTCATCGTTTTCTCCCTGGATTATTGTGGCCGCAGTGTTCCACCTTGCCGCGGCGCTGGCAATGCAACCAGATGGACAGAAATGCAGCCAGCCGGTAAAGCGGTTTTGCGTCCAAGCCAGTGAGATCACAGCACCAATGGTCAGCCTCAACGAGATCCGCAGCAGCTTTCTGGGCTATTTCGAGCAGAACGGGCATATGGTCGTTCCGTCGTCGCCGCTTGTGCCGCGCAACGACCCGACGCTGCTCTTCACCAATTCCGGGATGGTGCAGTTCAAGAACGTCTTTACCGGGTTGGAGCGTCGTGACTATGTCCGCGCGGTCACCTCGCAGAAATGCGTGCGCGCGGGTGGCAAGCACAATGATCTCGACAATGTGGGCTACACCGCGCGGCATCTGACCTTTTTCGAGATGCTCGGCAATTTCTCGTTCGGCGACTATTTCAAGGCCGATGCGATCCGCTTTGCCTGGGAGCTGTTGACCCGGGATTTCGGGCTTAATGCCGAGAAACTGCATGTCACGGTCTATCACACCGATGATGAGGCGGCCGCGCTGTGGCGCAAGATCGGGGTGCCCGAGGCGCGCGTCATCCGCATCGCGACCTCGGACAATTTCTGGCAGATGGGCCCGACCGGCCCTTGCGGCCCCTGCACCGAGATCTTTTATGACCATGGGCCCGAGGTCTGGGGCGGCCCGCCCGGATCGCCGGAGGAGGATGGCGACCGCTTCATCGAGATCTGGAACCTCGTTTTCATGCAAAACGAGCAGTTCGAAGATGGCTCGATGCGCGCGCTTTCCATGCAGTCGATCGACACCGGCATGGGGCTGGAGCGGTTTGCAGCACTCCTTCAGGGCACGCATAACCTCTTTGAGACCGATCTGATCCAGGGGCTGGTCGAGGCCTCGGCCCAGGCCAGCTCGACCGGCACCGATGCGCGGTTCCTCACCCATCACCGGGTGATTGCCGATCATCTGCGCTCCAGCTCCTTCCTGATCGCCGAGGGGGTGATGCCCAGCAATGAGGGGCGCGGCTATGTGCTGCGGCGGATCATGCGGCGGGCGATGCGCCATGCCCATCAGCTTGGCGTCGATGCGCCGCTGATGCATCGGCTGGTGCCGGCGCTGGTCACCCGCATGGGCCAGGCCTTTCCCGAGCTTGTGCAGGCCGAGGCGCTGATCACCGAAACCCTGCGCTCAGAGGAGGCCCGGTTTCGCAGCATGCTCGACCGGGGCTTGCGGCTTTTGGGCGACGAGGTCGACAAGCTCCCCGACGGGGCCGATCTGCCCGGTCAGGCGGCGTTCCGGCTTTATGACACCTATGGCTTTCCGCTCGATCTGACCCAGGATGCCCTGCGCGAAATGGGCCGCGGGGTCGATGCCGCGGGGTTCGACACGGCGATGGCCGCCCAAAAGGCCAAGGCGCGCGCGGCCTGGTCGGGCACCGGTGCTGCGGGCTCCGAGGCGGTCTGGTTCAATCTTGCCGAGACATTCGGTCCGACCGAGTTCCTGGGCTATGACATGGACCGGGCCGAGGGCCAGATCCTCGCCTTGGTGCGCGATGGCGATGTGGTGGAGGCGGCCGAGGCGGGCAGCGAGGTTGCGATCATCCTCAACCAGACGCCCTTTTATGCCGAGGCCGGCGGGCAGGTGGGCGATCGCGGCGAAATCCGCACCGAGGCGGGCCGCGCCGAGGTCACGGATGTGCGCAAGCTGCAGGGCGTCTGGGCGCATTATGCCACCGTGACCGATGGCCGTCTGACCCCGGGCCTTGCGGCGGAGCTTGCGGTCGACGCCGCGCGCCGGCAGGCGATCCGGGC
>JBCBKN010000309.1:0-5817 GCA_038521775.1 Pseudomonadota bacterium
CGGATTCCGGCGCGATGGTTTCAATGCCGGTCACCGATTTCTGGGACAGAATCTGCTTCACAAGCATGGACGTACCTCCGAATTTTGACTGTGTTTGCGACAGGATGACGCAGGGCGCAAAGCGGGTCAAGCCTGGGCGAATTGCTGGCCCGGGGGCTGCGGCCTGGGTCCCGACCCTGGCCCGGCCCTGGCTCCGACCCCAACCCACCCCGGCGGCGCCGTGCGATGCGGGACGCGTCGCAGAGGCCCGCCTTGCGGCTGCCGCGGCGTTCAATTCACCAAACCAACCCAGGCACGCATGCCCCAAACCGGACAGATACACGTTCGACTCAGCGCCTATTTCTCCAGCCGGTCGTTAAGACTGAATTACAGCGCCACAGGAAACGCGACGCGGCCTGTCACCCAATGCTGCACCGGCAAAACCGCAGGCGGCCGGGTCATGCAGGGTCCCGCGCCGGGTTTCACACCACCTGGGGTCGCCACCTGCCCCGCGCGCCGCGGCGCCGCCCGCGGTCCGCCCTCCGACCGTGACCTATTCGGCCGCCAGCCCGCGGCGGGTCAGGATCTGGCGCAGGTAGCGCCCGGTATGGCTGCCTTCGGCCAGCGCCACCTCTTCCGGCGTGCCGGATGCGACGATTGTGCCGCCGCCATCGCCGCCCTCGGGCCCGATATCGATGATCCAGTCGGCGGTCTTGATCACGTCGAGATTATGCTCGATCACCAGCACCGAATTACCCTGCTCGACCAGCTCATGCAGCACTTCCAGAAGCTTGGCGATGTCTTCGAAATGCAGCCCCGTGGTGGGCTCGTCGAGAATGTAAAGCGTGCGGCCGGTGGCGCGTTTGCTCAGCTCCTTGGACAGCTTCACCCGCTGCGCCTCGCCGCCCGAGAGCGTCGTCGCCTGCTGGCCGATCTTGATATAGCCCAGACCCACCTGCTGGCGCGTGACCAGCTTGTCGCGGATCGCGGGGATGGCCGAGAAGAACTCCACCCCATCCTCGACCGTCATGTCGAGCACATACGAGATGCTCTTGCCCTTGTACTTGATCTCCAGTGTCTCGCGGTTGTAGCGCGCGCCCTTGCAGCTTTCGCAGGTCACATAGACATCGGGCAGGAAGTGCATCTCGATCTTGATGACGCCATCGCCCTGGCAGGCCTCGCAGCGCCCGCCCTTGACGTTGAAGGAAAACCGCCCGGGCTTGTAGCCCCGCGCCTTGGCCTCGGGCAGCCCGGCAAACCAGTCGCGGATCGGGGTGAAGGCACCGGTATAGGTCGCGGGGTTGGAGCGCGGGGTGCGCCCGATGGGCGATTGGTCGATGTCGATGACCTTGTCGAGATGCTCCAGCCCCTCGATTGTCGAACAGGGCGCGGGCGTGGTGCGCGCGCCGTTCAGCCGCATCGCCGCGGTCTTGTAAAGCGTCTCGATGGTCAGGGTCGATTTGCCGCCGCCCGACACCCCGGTGATGCAGGCAAAGACGCCCAAAGGCAGCTCGGCGGTCACGTTTTGCAGATTGTTGCCGGTCGCCCCGACCACCCGCAGCATTTTGCCATTGCCGCGGCGCCGCTCGCCGGGGATTTCGATCTGCCGCACGCCCGTCAGATACTGGCCGGTGACGCTGTCGGCATGCGCTGCAATCTCGGACGGGGTGCCATGGGCGATGATCTGCCCGCCATGCACGCCTGCGCCGGGGCCGATATCGATCACATGATCGGCCTCGCGGATCGCCTCCTCATCATGCTCGACCACGATCACCGTGTTGCCCTGATCGCGCAGGTTCTTCAGCGTCGCCAAAAGCCGGTCATTGTCGCGCTGATGCAGCCCGATGGAGGGCTCGTCGAGCACATAGAGCACGCCCGTGAGGCCCGAGCCGATCTGGCTGGCGAGCCGGATGCGCTGGCTTTCGCCGCCCGAGAGGGTGCCCGAATTGCGGCTGAGCGTGAGGTAATCGAGCCCGACATTGACCAGAAAGCCCAGCCGCTCGCGGATCTCCTTCAAGACCGCGCGGGCGATCTCCTGCCTTTGCGGCGTCAGATGCGCCGGCGCGGCTTCCACCCAGGCCAGCGCGTCGCGGATCGACAGCTGCACGACCTCGCCGATATGCGTGCCCGCGATCTTGACGGCCAGCGCCTCGGGCTTCAGCCGGTATCCCCCGCAGGCCCCGCAGGGGCGGTTGTTCTGATACTGCTCGAACTCCTCGCGCACCCAGTTGCTGTCGGTCTCGCGGTAGCGCCGCTCCATATTGGGGATGATCCCCTCAAAGGGCCGCTTGACCTGATAGACCCGCCCGCCCTCGTCATAGCGAAAGGCGATCTTCTCATCGCCCGAGCCGCGCAGGAAGACCTGCCGCGCCTCATCGGGCAGATCGCGCCAGGGCAGGGTTTTCTTGAACTTGTAATGCTTGGCGATGGCATCGATGGTCTGGGTGATGTAGGGGCTGCGCGATTTTGCCCAGGGGGCCAGCGCGCCGCGATCGACCGAGAGGCTTTCATCCGGCACGATCAACCGCTCATCAAAGAAAAGCTCCACCCCCAGCCCGTCGCATTCCGGACAGGCCCCGAAGGGCGCGTTGAAGGAAAAGAGCCGCGGCTCGATCTCGGGGATGGTGAAGCCGCTGACCGGGCAGGCAAAATTCTCGCTGAAGGTAATGCGGTCGGGGTCGCCCTCGGCCGGGGCGGTTTCCAGGATCGCGATGCCCTGCGCGAGATCGAGCGCGGTGCGAAAGCTGTCGGCCAGCCGCGTTTCCAGCCCCTCGCGCACCACGATCCGGTCGACCACCACATCGATGTCATGGCGGTATTTCTTGTCGAGCGCCGGCACATCCTCGATCTCGTAAAAGGTGCCGTCGACCTTCACGCGCTGAAAGCCCTGCTTGCGCAGCTCGACAAATTCCTTGCGGTACTCGCCCTTGCGGTCGCGCACGATGGGGGCGAGTAGAAAGGCACGCGTGCCATCCTCCATCGCCATGACCCGGTCGACCATGTCGGAGACCTGCTGGGCCTCGATCGGCAGCCCGGTGGCGGGGGAATAGGGCGTGCCGACCCGGGCAAAAAGAAGCCGCATGTAGTCATAGATCTCGGTCACGGTGCCGACGGTCGAGCGGGGGTTCTTCGAGGTCGTCTTCTGTTCGATGGAAATCGCCGGCGACAGGCCCGAGATGTGATCGACATCGGGCTTTTGCATCATGTCCAGGAACTGCCGCGCATAGGCCGACAGGCTTTCGACATAGCGCCGCTGGCCCTCGGCATAGATCGTGTCAAAGGCCAGGCTCGACTTGCCCGAGCCCGACAGCCCGGTGATCACCACCAGCTTGTCGCGAGGGATGTCCACATCGATCGACTTCAGGTTGTGCTCGCGCGCGCCGCGAATTTCGATGGTTTTAAGTTCGGCCATGCTCGGATACCCCCTGCCAACTGCGTCAGGTAAGCCATGCGCGCTGGAATGCGAGTCGGAAATGAAGAGTAAACAAACCCAGAACATTTGCAAGTGTGGCGCTGCAGCCCAGGCTGGTTAACAGATCGCTAACCAGTGGCCTGGACCTTTGATCTGCATTAAGCCTAGTCAGCTTTGGAGATTCGCGGGGAGGACGGAATGGCAGGCAGCGTCAACAAGGTGATCCTGATTGGCAATCTGGGCCGCGACCCCGAGGTGCGCAGCTTTCAAAACGGCGGCAAGGTGGTCAATCTGCGCATTGCCACATCCGAACGCTGGCGCGACAAGCAAACCGGCGAAAACCGCGAGAAGACCGAGTGGCATTCCGTGGCGGTCTTTTCCGAGCCCCTGGCCCGCGTGGCCGAGCAGTATCTGCGCAAGGGCTCAAAGGTTTATATCGAGGGCCAGCTTGAGACCCGCAAATGGCAGGACCAGTCGGGCCAGGACCGGTATTCGACCGAGGTGGTGCTGCGCCCCTACAAAGGCGAGCTGACCATGCTGGATGGCCGTGGCGACGGCCCCGGCGGCCCGAGCGGCGGCGGCGGGTCGCGCGATTTCGGCGGCGGCTATGACCAGCCCTCGCGCGCCGTGCCGTCAGACATGGATGACGAGATCCCGTTCTGAGCGCCGCGGTGGAGCTGCCCTTCGACACCATCACCCTGCCGGGATCGGAGGTGCGCGACGCCCTGCCCGGCTTGCGCAAGACCGGCGTGTGGCCGGTGGTGATGGGCGATCCGGCCTGGGCGCATCATTTCAACGAGGTCTTCGTCCCGCCGGAGCATCCGCTTCACGCAAGCGAGGCAAAGCTCGCCCGCTTCGATCTCGACGACTGGCTCGAAAACCGCGAGGATGAAGCACGCGCCCTGGCCGAAGAGTACGATTTCGACTGGCTTCCGCGCGGTCCTGTCGATGCCCAGGCGGTCACATGGAGGCATCGCGCCCCCTCGATCCAGTCGGATTTTCGGGGCCAGCCCCTGGCCGAGGTGCTGATCGGCCTGCCAAAGATCGAGGCGGGCTGGCAGTTTCCCGGTCTCATTCAATATGGCGGCTGGAATGCCTATCCCTTCCCGCTGGTGCATATGGCGCTCTTGCGCCGCTGGGAGGAGGCGTTTGGCGCCCGGCTTGTCAGCTTCGGCCATGACATCATCGAAATGACGGTCGAGCGTCCGCCCTCCACGCGCGAGGCGGCCGAAGCGCTGGCCATCGCACAATACCTCTATTGCCCCGACATCGTCGATCAGGGAACCGGCACCATCGACACGCTGGCGGCCGCTTTGCTGGCGGGCAACGATTGGTATTTTTGGTGGGATTGACCGCACGCGATCGAGGCCCCTGATTGCACAGCCCTCGTGGGCGTCGTATAAGCGTCACCAAGATGTTGTGGCGAGGCTGATGTGACCGACGATCCCGAAACCCCTGACGAGCAGGAGGGCGACGGCCCGCGCCGCATGGCCTTTGACGGGCCCACCATCTCGGTCGAAGACGAGATGCGCCGCGCCTATCTCGACTATGCGATGAGCGTCATCGTCGCCCGGGCGATCCCCGATCTGCGCGACGGGCTGAAGCCGGTGCATCGGCGCATTCTCTACACCATGCATGAGAATGGCGAGACCCATGACAAGCGTTACCGCAAGGCCGCGGGCGCGGTGGGCGAGACGATGAGCCGCTATCACCCGCATGGCGACAGCGCGATCTACGAGGCGCTGGTCCGGATGGCGCAGGATTTCTCGATGTCCCTGCCGCTCATCGACGGGCAGGGCAATTTCGGCTCGATGGATGGCGATCCGCCGGCGGCCTATCGCTATACCGAAGCGCGGATGGCGGAATCCGCAGCCTTCCTGCTCGCCGATATCGAAAAAGACACGGTCGACTTTCAGCCAAACTACGCCAATGAGCGCAATGAGCCAACGGTTCTGCCGGCGCGCTATCCCAACATCCTGGTCAATGGCGCGGGCGGCATCGCCGTGGGCATGGCCACCAACATCCCGCCACACAATCTGGGCGAGGTGGTCGATGCGACGCTGGCGCTGATCGAGGACCCCGATCTCGACAGTGCCGCCTTGATGCACTACGTGCCGGCGCCGGATTTTCCCACCGGGGCGATCATTCTGGGCCGCGCGGGCGCCCGCAAGGCCTATCTGGAGGGGCGCGGCAGCGTCATCATCCGCTCCAAGACCAAGGTCGAAGAGATCCGCAAGGACCGTTTTGCGATCATCGTCGAGGAGATCCCCTATCAGGTCAACAAGGCCACGATGATCGAAAAGATCGCCGAAGCGGCCAAGGAAAAGCGCATCGAGGGCATCTCGAACGTTCAGGATGAGAGCGACCGGTTCGGGGTGCGGGTGGTCATCGAGCTCAAGCGCGACGCGACGCCCGATGTGGTGCTC
>JBCBKN010000310.1:0-5808 GCA_038521775.1 Pseudomonadota bacterium
CGTTCTGAGCCAGGATCAAACTCTCAAGTTGAACGTGCCAAAAGCACGATCCTTGACGAGATGAACCATCGCACATCACATCCAACAAAGATCATACCAAACGATACAATCCCGTCGGATACGCCCCGATCCATAAAGAGCATAAGCCCCAAACAAACCGGGTGGCGTCTTCGCTCATCACAGGCAAACCAAGCTCGCGCCCAACCCGCCTAGAGCAAGATATGCAATACAGTCCATCACGCCGAGAGACGCAAAACCGCCCGCATATCCCTTCCAGTCTTCCATTTGTCAAAGAGCGCGACACCGGTCCAACAAGCTGAACGCCCATTGCGACGACCGATATCGGGGAGGTGCGCATCGCTGCGCCGGGGTGGATCTATGGGATTCGCGCAGGGGCGTCAATCCTCATCTGACAAAAAAACGTCAAACTTGTACGCCCATCGCGCGCCGCCACAAAATCTTGAGAATGCGGTCGGTCGCGACGGCACTCCTCCAAAAAAGTGGAAAATTTGCCCACAAATCCCTTGATCGCGGATTGTGTGGACTATTTTCCCACAAAGCAGGGCGCAAACCTGCCCCAACCAGGAAGGAAGATCCAATGACCCGACGCTTTTTCCTCGCTGCAACTGCGGCCGCCGCTCTTTTCGCCGCGCAGACCGCAAAGGCGGCCAGCGACATTGTCGACACCGCCGTCGCCGCGGGCAGCTTCAACACACTCGTGGCCGCGGTGCAGGCGGCGGGCCTTGTCGACACGCTCAAGGGCGACGGCCCCTTCACCGTCTTTGCGCCCTCCGATGCGGCCTTTGCCAAACTGCCCGAGGGCACGGTCGAAACGCTGCTGATGCCCGAGAACAAGGACCAGCTGATCGCCGTGCTCACCTATCATGTCGTTCCCGGCAAGGTGATGTCGGCCGATATCGCCGGCCAGGCGCTCGCCGTTGCCACCGTGCAGGGCCAGGACGTCACCATCGACGCAACCGACGGCGTGATGATCAACAACGCCACGGTGACGGCCGCCGATATCGAGGCCAGCAACGGCGTCATCCACGTCATCGACACCGTGATCCTGCCGCAGTGACCGGCTGACAGGCTGACAAAACAGCAAGCCGGCCCCGGGGCGATGCGTCGGGGCCATTCTTGGGGCCACCCAGACAGACAGTGAGGACACCATCATGGCCACCATTGCAGAGATTGCCACCGGCTCGGACAGTTTCAACATCCTGGTCAACGCCTTGACCTTCATCGACACCGAGCTTCCGGGCACCAACCTCATTCCCACGCTCAGCGACGCAACCCAGGATCTGACGGTTTTCGCGCCCAATGATGCGGCCTTCGGACAGGTTGCGGTCGATCTGGGCTTTGCCGGCGACACGGCCGATGAAAACGCGGTCACCACCTTCCTGGCAACGACGCTTGGCGCCGAAACCCTGCGCGACATCGTGCTTTACCACGTGTCGGCCGGCGGCAAGACCCTGGCCCAGGTCGGCGCGCTTGCCACGGTCGAGACGCTGAACGGCGCGACGATCACGCCCGACGCGCCAACGCTGGTCGATCAGGAGCCCGATCTGATCGACCCAAGCCTGGTGAACACCGACATTCTTGCCGACAATGGCGTGGTGCATGAGATCGATCGCGTGCTGCTGCCGCTCGATCTGCCCGGCAATGATGCCTCGACCATCGCGGGCATCGTGGCGGCCAGCGGCGGCACGCCGGATGCCGACAACACCGATTTCGACATCCTGCTCACGGCCGTCACCGCCGCCGGTCTGGTCGGCGCGCTCGACGATGCGACGGCCGATCTGACCGTGTTCGCCCCGACCGACGCGGCCTTCATTGCGACGGCGCAGGCGCTGGGCTTTGCGGGCACCGACGAGGCCGGCGCGCTCGACTTCCTGCTCGATGCCTTTGAGCTTCTGGGGGCCGGCGACACCATCGGTCTGCTCACCACGGTGCTCACCTATCACGTGGTGCCGGAATCGCTGCAGGCCAGCCAGGTTCTCAGCGCCACGACCATTCCGACCCTTCAGGGCGGCGAGCTGACCGTGAATGGCACCAGCCTGGGCGATCTCGACCCCGATCTGCCCGATCCCAACATCATCGCGACCGACATCCAGGCCGCCAATGGCGTCGTGCATGCCATCGACGGCGTTCTGCTGCCCGCCGACATCCTGCAGTCAAACGGGCTCGGCACACCGCGCTTCATCATCGATGACGGGGACAACACGGCGTTTGCCGGCTCGCGCGACAACGATTTCATCTCCGGCAAGGGCGGCAATGACATCATCATCGGCGGGCTCGGCATCGACGTCCTCCTGGGCGGCGAGGGCAATGACATCGTCGTGGGCAATGTCGGAAATGACAGCTTGTTTGGCGGCGCGGGCGACGATTTCGTCATCGACGGTGTGGGCAATGACGTGCTGAGCGGCGGCGCTGGCCGCGATCTGCTGCGCGGCGGGGTCGGCACCGACACCTTCGTCATTGCGTCGGGCGACGAGCGCGAGATCGTGCTCGACTATGTCGATGGCACCGACATGATCGATGTGACCGATTACGGCTTCACCGACATTTCGGACCTTCAGATCTTTGACCGCGTGTTTGGAACCGCTGTTCGCGTCGGTCAGGAAACGCTTGTTCTGCGTGACGTAAACTCCGCTGTCCTCGACAACGGCGATTTCCTGTTTGCGTAACAGATCGACCGAGCGTCCGGGCAAGACCAGCCCGGGCGCTCACCCAGGCGCCGCGCCAGGCGCCGGATCTAGGGCCCAAGGCCAGACCTCTCAGCACCAGATCTCTCAGGAACCGTCGGGACGGACCGCGGTGGCCAGCATGGTCATACCGGGGATCATGGTCTCCACGACAACCGGCGAGAACCCCGCCTTGCCCAGCGACATGCTCAGCCAGCCTGTGTCGAGCGACCGCGCCTCGGGCGTGAACGCCGTGTGCTGCAATTGCCAAAGCGCGGTGTTCTTTGGGCCCGACCGGTCGGCCTCGACGATAAAGTCATGCGCAAGCAGCCGCCCGCCCGGCGCCAGATGGTCAAAGGCACGGGCAAACAGATCTTCATGAGCATGGTCCGGCACACCGGACAACAGATAGGACATCAGGATCGCGTCCTGTTCCTTGGGCCAGTCCGCATCCAGGGCATTGCCGGCATGATAGGTGATCCGGTCCGACAGCCCCGCCGCGGCAACATGCGCCACGCCCAGTTTCGCGACATTGGGAAAATCCACCACCGTCACCCGCATTTCGGGGTTTGCTGCGGCCAGGGTGATCGCGAAGGCGCCTGTCCCGCCGCCCAGATCCAGCAGATGCCGCACGCCCGACAGATCGGTGCGTCGCGCCAAGGCCCGGGCGGGCCCGAGCGAGCCCGCATGCTGGCTTTCCGAGTAAAGCCGTGCCTCATCGGCATCCGAAAACCACTGCGCATAGCTTGCCGTGGCCCCGTCCGGCAGGCGCCCCGCCAGCGCCGGCACGATCTGCGACATCAGGGGCACCATCTGCCGGCCGACCTGCAGGCGCAGATAGTCGCCAAAGTCATATTTCGCACCCTTGACCAGAAATGCCTGCGCCGCAGGTGAGTTGGAGATGCGGCCTTCATTGTCTTCAAGCACCCGCATGGAGACCAATGCCGCAACCAGTGTGCGGCAGCGTTCAACCGGCAGTCCCGCCGCCTTGGCCAGAGCCGCCACGTCCAGAACGCCGTCACCCAAATGGGTGAACAGCTCAAATTCCAGCGCGGCTATCAGCGCGTGCGACCCCATATAGCCGAACGCAATATCCGAGATCTCTTCGGCCTCGGTCAGACCAACCATGCAATCCCCCTGTCGCTGCTGCAGCTCACAGGCTATGGGAAAGCGATCCTATCTCGCAACTGCGAAACGCAAGTGCAGCATAATTAGGCAATTGCCCGCCTCGGGGTCATCGGTGGCAGACCCGACCGCACGCGTTCACGGCGGCCGGGTCTGAGCGCCGGGTCAGTGCACCTTGGCGAGCCTCGGGCGGCCCTCGGTCACACGGTCACCCACAACAAGGCTTCCCGCGCTGACGCGAACCGGCACGGAGGCGCCTTCGGCCAGATCGCCCGACAAGAGAAGCTCGGCAAGCGGGTTTTGCAGATGGGTCTGGATCACCCGCTTGAGCGGCCGCGCGCCATAGACAGGGTCATAGCCCTTATCGGCCAGCCAGGTTCGCGCCGCCGCATCGATGCTCAGGTCGACCTTGCGCTCGGCCAGCCGCTGGTCGAGCAGGCCAAGCTGGATCTCCACAATGCCGTCCATCTGCGCACGGGTCAGCCGGTCGAACACCACCAGCTCATCCAAACGGTTGAGGAATTCCGGCCGGAAATGCGCCCGCACCGCGGCCATCACCTCGTCACGCGCCGCAGCGCTGTCTGCACCTTCACCCAGATCCGACAGCGCCTGGCTGCCCAGATTGGAGGTCAGGATGATCAGCGTGTTGCGAAAATCGACCGTGCGGCCCTGGCTGTCGGTGAGCCGGCCCTCATCGAGCACCTGCAGGAGCACGTTGAAGACATCCGGATGCGCCTTTTCGACCTCATCGAACAGCACCACCTGATAGGGGCGCCGGCGCACCGCCTCGGTCAGCACCCCGCCCTCATCATAGCCCACATAGCCCGGCGGCGCGCCGATCAGCCGGGCGACCGCATGCTTTTCCATATATTCGGACATGTCGATGCGCACCATCGCCTGGTCATCGTCAAAGAGAAACGCGGCCAGCGCCTTGGTAAGCTCGGTCTTGCCCACGCCGGTCGGACCCAGGAACAGAAACGAGCCCAGCGGCCGCGACGGATCGTTCAACCCTGCGCGCGCCCGCCGCACGGCGTTCGACACCGCGCGCACCGCGGCCGTTTGCCCGATCACCCGCCGGCCGATCTCGGCCTCCATGCGCAGGAGCTTCTCGCGCTCGCCCTCCAGCATCTTGTCCACGGGAATGCCGGTCCAGCGGCTGACGACGCCGGCGACATGCTCGGGCGCCACGGCCTCCTCGACCATCACATCGGCATCAACGGTCTCGGCCGCTTCAAGCTGCCGCTCCAGCCCCGGGATGATGCCATAGGCAAGCTCCCCTGCCCGGCCCAGATCGCCGCCGCGCTTGGCGGTCTCCAGCTCGATCCGCGCGCGGTCGAGCCTTTCCTTCACATCGCGGGCAGCACCCAGCTTGTCGCGCTCGGCCTGCCAGCGGGCGGTCATCTCAGCCGAGCTCTGGGTGAGATCGGCAAGCTCCTTTTCCAGCCGCTCAAGACGGTCTTTCGACGCCTCGTCCTTTTCCTTCTTCAGGGCCTCGGCCTCAATCTGCTTTTGCAGAATCTCGCGGTCCAGCGCATCAAGCTCCTCGGGCTTGCTGTCGACCTCCATGCGCAGACGGCTTGCCGCCTCATCCATCAGATCGATCGCCTTGTCGGGCAGGAAGCGGTCGGTGATGTAGCGGTTCGACAGGGTCGCGGCCGAAACCAGCGCGCTGTCGGTGATCGTGACGCCGTGATGGACCTCGTATTTCTCCTTGATCCCGCGCAGGATCGAGATCGTGTCCTCGACCGTCGGCTCGCCCACAAACACCGGCTGAAAGCGCCGCGCGAGGGCTGCGTCCTTTTCCACATGCTTGCGGTATTCGTCGAGCGTGGTGGCCCCGATGCAATGCAGCTCGCCCCGCGCCAGCGCGGGTTTGAGGAGGTTGGAGGCATCCATCGCGCCATCGGCCTTGCCCGCGCCGACCAGCGTGTGCATCTCGTCGATGAAAAGCACCACCTCGCCCGCGGCCGCCTGAACCTCCGACAGGACCGATTTGAGC
>JBCBKN010000311.1:0-5791 GCA_038521775.1 Pseudomonadota bacterium
ACCGTGGCCAGGACCTGCCCCTCCTCAACCGCCTGGCCTTCCTCGACCGCGATGGAGACCACCAGACCGGGCATCGGGCAAAGCAGCATCTTGGAGGTGTCGGGCGGGATCTTCACCGGCATCAGCGCGGCAAGCTCGGCCACGCGCGGGCGCCGCACCGTCACCTCCAGATCAGCACCCCGGTAGCGGATGCGGAACCCCTCCGAGCGTGGTTCGATCTTGAGCGTGGCAAGTGCGCCGAGCGCGAAATCCGGCGCACCCGCCCGGTCGCGCGCCCAGATCCGGGCAATTGTGCGCCCCGGCCGCCAGTCGAGAAAGATCGGCGTTTGCGGCCCGGCATCGATGGAGGCCTCAAGATAGACCAGCTCCGCGGCCTCGGCGGCGCTGTCGGTCTCGCCGGGCGCTGCTTGGGGCGCATGCGCCGAGCCCCCTGGCCAGCCGCTGCTCTTGCGCACCCGCACGGCGAGGTCCTGCGCGCCCATCGTGACATGGCGCGTGAAGACGGTCTCGGCCGCGGCGTTGCGCAGCTGCCCGCTGACCGCCCGGGCGCGGGTCTGCCGCATCTGGTCGAGCCCGGCGGCCGCCGCAGCGAGCAGCTCGCGCGTGAAGCCAGGCAGGTTGGCGCCGGCAAACCCGTCGGGATATTCCTCGGCGATGAAGGCTGTAGAGATGTCGCCGGAGATGAACCTGGGGTGGTCCATGACCGCCTGGCAGAAGGGCAGGTTGTGGCCGATGCCCTCGACCTCGAACGCGTCGAGCGCCCGGCGCATGCCATCGATGGCCGCTTCCCGGTCTTCCCCCCAGCTACAGAGCTTGGCGATCATCGGGTCGTAGAACATCGAGATCTCGCCGCCCTCATAGACCCCGGTGTCGTTGCGCACCACCGGTGCATGGGGCCGCTGGCCCGGGGCATAGCTCTCGGTCTCGGCCGGCGGGCGGTAGCGGGTGAGCCGCCCGATCGAGGGCAGGAAGTTGCGGTAGGGATCCTCGGCATAAAGCCGGCTTTCCATCGCCCAGCCGGATAGCTGCACATCCTCCTGGGTGATCGCCAGCCGCTCGCCGGCCGCCACCCGGATCATCTGCTCGACCAGATCGAGCCCGGTGATCAGCTCGGTCACCGGATGCTCGACCTGCAGCCGCGTGTTCATCTCCAGGAAATAGAAGTTCCGGTCGGCATCGACGATGAACTCCACCGTGCCGGCCGAGGCATAATCGACCGCCTTGGCAAGGGCCACCGCCTGTGCGCCCATCGCCGCACGGGTCGCTGCATCCAAGAACGGCGAGGGGGCTTCCTCGATGACCTTCTGATTGCGCCGCTGGATCGAGCATTCGCGCTCGCCCAGATGCACGACATTGCCATGGCTGTCGCCCAGCACCTGGATCTCGATATGCCGCGGGCTGGTGACGAATTTCTCGATGAAGATGCGGTCATCGCCAAAGCTTGCCGCCGCCTCGTTCTTGGAGCTCTGAAAGCCCTCGCGCGCCTCATCATCGCTCCAGGCAATGCGCATGCCCTTGCCGCCGCCGCCGGCCGAGGCCTTGATCATCACCGGATAGCCGATCTCGCCGGCGATGCGCACGGCCTCATCGGCATCCTCGATCAGCCCCATGAAACCGGGCACGGTCGACACGCCTGCCTCGGCGGCGAGTTTCTTGGAGGTGATCTTGTCGCCCATCGCCTCGATCGCGCCCACCGGCGGGCCGATAAAGGCGACCCCGGCATCGGCGAGGGCCTGGGCGAACTCGGCCCGTTCGGAGAGAAACCCATAGCCCGGATGCACCGCTTCGGCCCCGGTTTCGCGCACCGCCTCCAGGATCTTGTCGATCACGATGTAAGACTGCGCGGCCGGGGCCGGGCCGATATGCACCGCCTCATCGGCCATGCGCACATGCAGCGCCGCGCGGTCTGCATCGGAAAAAACCGCGACGGTGCCGATCCCCATCTTGCGCGCGGTCTTGATCACCCGACAGGCGATCTCGCCCCTGTTTGCGATGAGGATCTTGCCGAACATTCTTCCCCCTGGGCCGGTTCATGGTCTGGCGCCAGTTGCAGACCCGGCTGTGCCGTCTCGCCAGCCCCGCTGCCGGGACCGCGTCCGATCAGGCGCCCGGGCAGGCGTGGCGGTGTGTGTCGACCCGCATGCCGCGATGCGTGTGCACATCCACCCGGTAATGGGTCTTGCTGTCGCGGTAAAGCACTTCCAGATGCGTAATGCGCCTGTAGGGCCGCTCGTTGAGAAGCGCGGCCAGCGTCGGAAGATGGCTTTGGCACAGCTCGCGGGCCTCTGCCGCCTCAATGGCAAGCTGCTGGGCCGCGTTGGAGGGCGGGCGCGGGCCGTCAAAATCGGCGCGCAGAACGATGCGGCGTCCCAGATCCTCATTGATCAGATCCACGGCCCGCAGGGTCACGGTCACGCCCGAGGAGAGGCGGATGGGGACGGCCATCTCATCGGTATCCTGGGCGAATGCGGGTGCCGAAACGGCCAGGGACAGAACAAGCGACGCAAGACCGAACGCAAACAGAACTCTGCGCATCTTCACTCCTCAAACAGATGCGGGAAGCTGCGCCGCGCCACTGCCACATCCACGCGCAGCAGCGCCTCGTACGAGACCGGATCGAAGGGCTCCTCAGCCGGCACCACCTCGCGGCCCAAAAGCCAACCGAGGCGTCCCGCATCCAGATTGCCGCGCTCGAAGGGCTCATCGGCAAAATGCTCAATGAGTGCGGCCAAAAAATGGTCGTCGGCCGTGCGGTCCTCGCGCCGGCGGTCGGGATGGCGCTCGCGCGCCTTCAGCGGCGTGACCCCGCGCGGGTTGGCCCGGCGGATGGTGAACTGGTAATCCGTGCCTGGAAGCCGCCCCGGAAAGCCGCGATGCTTGTGCATGATGCCGTGCTCAGCGGTCCCGCCAGGGCAGGCTCATGACCCCGACCCCGATGCCGACCGCCCCGAAGGTGATGGCAAAGAGGATCGCCAGAAGCGCGGTTGCCAGGCCGCCATCGGGCGAATTGGTCAACAGCCGCCCCAGACCGCCCAGATCGGCCCAGATCGCGGCCAGCATCAGCGCCCAGCCCACCGCGATGCCGGTTGTAGCATGGCGCAGCATGAAGCGCACCAATCCAGGCAGGCTTTGCCAGGTCGAGATGAGAGCTCGCATGCCCGCGAAAATGTCACAGCGCGCGCGGATGTCCAGCCCCGTTGGCGGATCTTGGACCCGGTTCCGGGCGGGCGGCAAAGGCGAGCCAGCGCTGCTGGCGGTGCCGATCGGCCAGCAGATCGGCGATCCGCGCCGTGGTTCCGGCAGGGGCGGGGCCTGCCAGCAGCGACCCGCCGGCGGTCACCTGAAGCCCGCCTGCGCCTTGCGCGATCTCAACGATGGGTGCGAAACCGCGCAGCCTGCGCAGATCGCGCCACAGATCCTTGCGGATCTGATGGGCCAGCCGGGCGCGAAACCGCGCATCCGGCCCTTCCAGACGGTCGGGAAGGGCCATGCGCACGGCCAGATCCCAGCCCCGTGCCGCGCGGGCGGCGATGCGCGTGACGTCGCCGCGTTCCTGCCGGGCCCAGCGCGCCCGGCTCACCGAACCGTCACGGCGCATCCGCAGGCTCGGTGGCGAACTCGGCCGGGGCGGTGATCTCCAGCAGTTCCAGATCGTCGGAATGGCGGAGCTCGCGATGCCGAATGCCCGGGGGCTGGAGCACGCAGGCGCCTGCGCGCAAGAGATGCTCGCCCGCCTCTTCGTATTCGAACACCACCCAGCCTTGCAGCACATAGACCATCTGGAAGGCCAGATCATGGGTATGCCACGCACCGGGGCTCTCCATGCCCGGCACGGCGCGGATCACATGCGCGCCATAGGCCCCGCCAGTGGCCTCGGCAATGCCCAGCTGGCGGTACTCAAAGAAGGGCCGCAGCCCCGCCCCTTCAAAGCGCCCGTCATCGGCATGGGCGATGGTAAAGGCCTGGTTCTTCCACAGCTTGGTCATGGCACCTCCCGTGTTCCGCCTGTCGCTTTCTCGGGTCCTGGCTGGATCTCGCAGGTCGGGCTTGCGGCTTCGCTGCAGGTCACCGAGAGGACCCTTGGCGGCACGGTCGACACCGAAGACAAGGCCGCACCGAAGCCGGCGAAGGACTTCCCATCCCGGCAGGGCGGGTGGGCAATGAACTCAGAGCGCAGCCGATAGCGCTGGTTTTCAGAGACGGGGCAGAGCAGATACTGCCCGATATTGCTTATCGGGCTGGGCAGGATCGCCGCCACCCGCGCGGGTTCGGCGCCCAGCGCGCCTGGCCCGGCACCGGCCAGCAGAAGCAACAGCAGAGTCGCGGCCAGCCCCCGAAGACGACCCATACGCCGTCCAACTCGGTTCAAAAGCAAGGCCATGCGCGTTTCTTCCAGGTGCCCGCCCTCAATTGATTGTGCAGCGCGGGCTGCGGCCCTCGCGGCAGGTCACAACTGCGATCAGCGGCGCCTGGGCCGACAGCTCGGACGGATCGACCGCGAGCAGCGCTGCCAGAGCATCCCTTGTGGGCGGGTTCCGGGGCCAGACCAGCCCCTCATCAGTGGCGCGCCCCAGCAGGTGGATGCGGCCGGGCGCGAGCTGATGCGCGGCCACATCGGGGCGAAACAGCGTGGGAAAATTCTCGCCCTGCGTGCGGGCGGCCAAAAGGAAGCGGCCTGGGGAAACCGTGGCGCGGGCAAGCAGCCCGGGCGGTTTCAGCGCATAGAGCGCCAGAACACCGCCCTGCGGCAAGGGCACCACGCGCTGTGCGATCTCTGCCGCGGGGCCAAGCCCGGCAAAGACGAACCCGCCGCGACAGCCCAGCCCCGCCTCGTGAAAGACCTGGTATTGCCCGGCCTCGTCGGCGGGGCAGAGCGCGTATTGTCCGATATCGGCGCGTGCATCGGGCAGGATCACCGCAACCGAGGTTGCCGGCACGCTGCTGTCAGGCAAGGGCGCGCAGGCCGCCAGCAAGAGCCCCGCCAGCACCGCGGCGCGCTGCCGCAGATGCCGGGCAAGGCGGGGCGGCCCGAACCTCATCCGCCCACCAGCTCGGCCGTGCCGCGGCGCGGGCGGCTGTCGCAGCCATCCTCACGGCGGAAATCAAAGCTGGTATGCGGGCCGGCGGCAAAGCCCGAGAGCGGCCGGGTGCCCTCGACCAGCAGGATCGCATGTTCGTCGAAGATCTCGCCCATGGTGTCGCGGGCAAAATCCCACATCACCTCGCAGATGCGCTGGAACTCGGCGATTTCGGCCGGGGTGGCAAAGCGGCGCTTGAGCTGCGCGCCCAGGGGCGAGGCGTATTGATAGACCAAAATCTGCCGTTCCGCAGCCGTGCCGGGGCCGAGGGTGTAGCGAAAGACCGCGTCGAAGCGGGTGAAGGGCAGCTCGCTGGCGGCCGTGGCAGGCCGGGTCTCGATCCGCGCGATCTGGGCCTCGGCCGTGGGTCCCGGCGGCTCGGCCGGCGCACATGCCGCGAGGAGCGCGGCCGCGAAAAGGGCAAGGAGGGCTCTGAGATTTGTCACTGGTCTTTCCGCAATCCAATCGCACCAGGCCGCACCCTGCCATGTCGCCAAGGCCAGACTGTGCCAAAGGCCACAGCGGGCGGCTTAGACAGGCGCGGCAACGTCACAGCGGGATGTTGTCGTGCTTTTTCCACGGATTCTCCAGCGACTTGCCGCGCAGCGAGGCAAAGGCGCGGGCAACGCGGCGGCGGGTGGAATGGGGCATGATCACCTCATCGATAAAGCCCTTTTCGGCCGCCACGAAGGGGTTGGCAAAGCGCTCCTCAT
>JBCBKN010000312.1:0-5781 GCA_038521775.1 Pseudomonadota bacterium
CGGAACCGGCAAAGGCCCGGCCCCGGTGACCGCCGAAGGGCTCGCCCAGAGCGCAACCCGTCTGGGCCGGCGCGGGCCGCCGCCGGTGCATCTGTGGGATCCGCCCTATTGCGGCGCGCTGGACATCCGCATCGCGCGCGACGGTCTGTGGTATTATCTGGGCACGCCGATCGGCCGCATGCCGCTGGTCAAGCTGTTCGCCTCGATCCTGCGCCGGGACGCGGATGACGCCTATTACCTCGTCACACCGGTCGAAAAGGTGGGCATCACCGTCGATGACGCGCCCTTCGTGGCGGTGGATTTTCGCCTCATCGATCCCGGGCCCGACCAGCGGCTGGTGTTTGAGACCAATGTCGGGGATGAGGCCGAGGCCGGGCCCGAGCATGCCATCCGCGTGGTGCGCGATGCCGAGACCGGCGAGCCGTCGCCCTATATCCACATCCGCGCCCGGCTTGAGGCGCTGATCGACCGCAAGAGCTTTTACCGGCTTGTCGATATCGGGGAGGAGGCCGATGGCTGGTTCGGCGTCCGCTCGGCCGGGGTCTTCTTTCCGATCATCCCGGCGGCAGAGCTCGAATTTTAACCCAGAACACACCATAGACACGGGCGTTGGCACAGCGCTTGGCGGCAGCGGCCATCCCGCATGGCAAAGGCTCACTCATCGCCGCGGCGCCGCGCCTTGGTCGCCTGGCCTTCCGTGCGCGGGGCGCTGAAATCGGCCTCGGGTTCCAGATCGGCCTGGGGGTTTGGCCGCGGGCCGGTGAAGGCCGCATCCCAAGGCCCGAGCTTTTCGCCCCGGTCGGGCCAGTCCTCCATCGCCTCACTGTCGCGATACATCGCAAACGGGCGCAGGGTGCTTTCATAAAAATCGATCTGGGCATGGCGCCGGTACTGATGGGCGGCATAGCCGTTCCAGTGCAGGCTCTGACCCAGCGGGCGGCGATAGCGGCTGTCTTGGCTCGCCACCGGATAGCCGATGGGAATGGTGCCATAAGCGACCATCCAGGGCGGATAGCCCAGCAGCGCCGAAAGCTCGCGATTGGTCACCGCCTCGCCGCCGCCGGAGAGCCAGGCCGAGGTCAGCCCCTCGGCGGTCACCCCAAGCTGGATGTTCTGGATCGCCGCGCCCAGCGAGCAGAGAAAAATCGCCTCATTGTTCTCGCGGTACTCCGCCTCCCATTCGGCGGTCGTGGGCTGGGGAAAGCAGACCTTCCAGCGCGGGTCGCCCAGCACCAGAATGATCGCAACCGTGTTGGCAAGATAGCCCTTGGCAACGGCTGGAAACCCTCGGGCATGCAGGCGCAGACGCTCGGCCTGGCGCAAGAACACCTGGCGGACCGCCTCGCGGCGCTCGGGCGCGTCGATGACGATGAAATCCCAGCATTGCACATTTGCGCCCGACGGCGCCCAGCGGCCGCACTCGACGATGCGTTCCAGCACGGCGCGGTCGACATCGCGCCCCGGCTCGAACTTTCGGGTGCTGCGCCGGCGCCGCAGCACCGCATGTATGTCATTGGACGGTTTGGGCGAGAGGGTCATGCAGCACCGATTGCGTTGCGGCCGTGCTGGGGGCGCGACAGGCCCGCGGCCCCGCCCGGCCCGTTCAGATAAGCATCGTTCAGGTCGGCATCCTTCGGGTCGGCGTCGTGCAGGTCAGCATCCTTCGGGTCGGCGTCGTGCAGGTCAGCATCGTGCAGGTCAGCATCCCTCAGGTCAGCATATCGCCAACCGCAACCGGCCGGCCACGTCGAAACTCGGTCCAGTCGAGCGGCCCTGCCCCGGCGCGCTGCAGCCTGGTCAGCCGGACGGCGCCCTCGGCACAGGCAATGACAAGCGCGTCGCCTGTGGCGATCACCTCACCCGGCGCGCCCTTGCCCGGGGCACCCTCCGCACTCGCCGCGCCCACGCCCGCCCCGCGCTCAGCTGCATCTGGCGCACCTGGCGCACAGGCGCTCATCAGCAGTTTCACCCGCTCGCCACCCATCAAGCACCATGCGCCGGGAAAGGGAGAGAGCCCGCGGATCTGCCGGTCGATCGTCGTGGCCGGGTTGGTCCAGTCGATGCGCGCCTCGGCCTTGTCGATCTTGGGGGCATAGCTTGCCAGAGCCGCATCCTGCGGCTGGGCCGGCAGCGCCGGCAGGCGGTCCAGCGCATCGACCATCAGGGCCGCGCCAAGCCCGCTCAGCCGATCGGTGAGCGTGGCGGCGGTGTCCTCGGGCGAGATGCTCGTGCTTTTGCGCAGCAGCACCGGACCCGTATCAAGCCCCTGTTCCATTTGCATGATGCAGATCCCGGTTTCGGCATCGCCGGCCATGATGGCACGCTGCACCGGTGCTGCCCCGCGCCATCGCGGCAAAAGCGAGGCGTGAATGTTGAGACAGCCATATTTGGGGGCGGCCAGAACCGGCGGCGGCAGGATCAGCCCATAGGCCGCAACGACCGCGACATCGGCCTGCAGCGCCGCAAAGGCGGTTTGGGCCGCCGCATCCTTCAGCGAGACGGGGTTGCGCACCGGCAAACCCAGCGCCTCGGCCCGTGCCTGGACCGGGGCGGGGCGGGGTTTCTTCCCGCGACCGGCCGGGCGCGGCGGCTGGGCGTAGACGGCGAGGATCTCATGCCCTGCCTCATGCAGGGCCGACAGCGCCGTGCTCGCAAAGTCCGGCGTGCCCATGAACACACAGCGCATCAGCCGGCCCGCCGCTGCTGTTTGTGCCATTTTGCCAGCAGCATGCGCCGGCGCGTCGGGCTCAGACGTTCGACGAAAAGCTTGCCGGCCAGATGGTCGAGCTGATGCAGCGCCGAGCGGGCCCAGAGCCCGGCGAGATCGCGCTCCTCCCGCGCGCCCTGCGCATTGGTGAAGGCCATGCGGATGGAGGTCGGACGCAGGATCTCGGCCGAGACCCCGGGCAGATTCGGGCTCGCCTCCGCCGCCAGCTCGGTTTCGACCGATGCCGACAGGAGTTCGGGATCGGCCATGCAGATGACCTCGCGCCCGGTGCCGGTCGCATCGACAATGGCAAGTGCGCGCATCTCGCCGATCTGCGGGGCGGCCAGGCCCAGCCCCGGCATGGCGCACATTGCCGCGATCATCTCCTGCCAGATCGCCTGCACCCCGTCATCGACATGCCCGACCGGCGTTGCGGCCTGACGCAGCCTGGGGTCGGGCCAGCGCAGGAACGGCCGGGTCACCGCGCCCCGCCCGCATAGGCTGCGACAAGCGTCCGCCGCGCCGCCGGATCGACCCGGTCGAAGGTGACGATGCCGTTCAGATGATCAAGCTCGTGCTGGGCGCAGCGCGCCTCGGCGCCGTCAAGCAGATGCATGACCTCGGACCCCGTGGCATCGACGGCTGCCAAGCCAATGCGGCCGGGCCGCAAGACCGTGGCGCTGATGCCGGGGATCGAGAGACATGCCTCCTGGCCCGGCGCACGGTCCGTGCTTGCCCAAAGGACCCTGGGGTCGACAAACGCCTTGGGTCGGGGCGCGCCTGTGCGCCAGCCCGCATCCATCACGAAGACACGCAGCATCACGCCGATCTGCGGTGCCGCCAGACCGCGCCCCGGGGCGGCATACATCGTCTCGAAGAGATCCTCGATCAGCGCCTCCAGCCCCTCCGCACCCGATGCCGGCGCGCAGCTCTGCGCCAGCCTGAGATCGGGCCAGTGCAGGATCGGGCGAACCGTCATGCCTCCAGGCCGCGCTTGAGCTTTTTCATCTTCTGGGTGATCAGCCGACGCTTGAGCGCCGAGATATGGTCGATGAAGAGCCGCCCGTCGAGATGGTCGATCTCATGTTGTGCGCAGGTCGCCCAGAGTCCGTCGAACGCCTCCTCCTGCACCGTGCCGTCAAGGTCGGTCCAGGCCACCCGCACTTCGGCCGGACGGGTCACCGGCTCGTAAATGTCGGGGATCGAGAGGCAGCCCTCATCATGCGCGTTGAGCGCGTCCGAGGCCCAGGTGATGCGCGGATTGATCAGCACCATCGGCCGGCCCGGCGCGTCTTTTTCCGTGCAATCCATCACGAACATGCGGGTCGCCACCCCGATCTGCGGCGCCGCAAGCCCGATGCCCGGCGCCTCATACATCGTCTCCAGCATGTCCTCGGCCAGTCCGCGCAGCGCCGACGGATCCTCGGCCGGCGGGTTCGCCGCCTTCAGGCGCGGATCGGGATGGATGAGAATGCGACGGACAGCCATGCGCGGCGATGTAGCCCCTCGCCCCTGCCCATGCAAGCGTGGCCGGCAGGGCCCAAACCGGGCAGATGCGGTTCCCTTTCCCCGCCGCGCCCGTTAGCGTGGCCCCAGACATCGGGGAGCCAGATGAGCGAGACAGATTTTGATCAGGTGATCGACCGGCGCGGCACGTTCTGCGGCAAATGGGACGCCATGGAGACGCTCTTTGGCGTTTCGCCGCAGGACGGGTTGGCGATGTGGGTGGCGGATATGGATTTTCTGCCGCCGCCTGCGGTGAACGCGGCCCTCGCGCAGGCGGTCGATCACGGCATCCACGGCTATTACGGCCCCAAGACGCTTTACCACGACGCGATCCGCGGCTGGATGCAGCGGCGCCATGGCTGGGCGGTCGAGGAGGAGTGGATCCTCACCTGCCACGGGCTGGTCTCGGCCACCGGGATCGCCATCCAGGCCTTCTCTGCGCCGGGCGATGGGGTGATCCTGTTCACGCCGGTCTATCACGCCTTTCACAAGATGATTAAGGCCAATGACCGCGAGATCGTGCAAAGCCCGCTGGTGCTTGAGGACGGGCAGTACCGGATGGATCTGGAGGCCTTGCGCGGCCAGCTTTCGGGCCGCGAGCGGATCGTGATCCTGTGCTCGCCCCACAATCCCGGCGGCCGGGTCTGGCGCCGCGCGGAAATCGCCGCGCTGGCCGCGTTCTGCGCCGAGCATGATCTGGTGCTGGTCTCGGACGAGGTGCATCACGACCTCACCATGCCGGGCCAGACCCATGTCATCGCGACCCATGCGGCGCCCGAGCATCTCGACCGGATCGTGGTGCTGTCGGCCGCCTCAAAGACCTTCGGGCTTGCGGGGGGCATGTGCGGTCAGGCCATCATCCCCGATCCTGCGCTGCGCGACCGCTTCTCAAAGCCCCATATCGCGAATGGCGCCAGCCCCAACCGCTTTGGCATCATGATGACCGAGGCCGCCTATACCCATGGCGAGGACTGGCTGGAGGCGCTGAGGCTCTATCTCGACGGCAATCGCCAGCTCTTCGATGCCGGCATGGCGGCGATCCCGGGCGTTGCGTCAATGCCGCTGGAGGCAACCTATCTGGCCTGGGTCGATTTTGCAGGAACCGGCATGGATCTGCCCGAGGTATTGGAGCGGGTCGAGGGGCGGGCGCGGATTGCGGCCAATCACGGACCGGAATTCGGGCAGGGCGGCGAAAGCTTCCTGCGCTTCAACCTCGCCATGCCCAGGGCGCGCGTGGCCGAGGCGGTCAGCCGGCTTCAGGAGGCGTTTTCCGACCTGCAGTGAGGCGGGGCAGCGCGTAGGGGGTCTGTGCCCGATAGGCCGCAAACCGCGCACCATAGCGCGCGGCAAAGCGCCGCTCCTTCAGCCGCGGGGCTGCCAGGCAATAGACGGTATAGCTGACCGCCAGAACCAGCTGATCGGGCGTCCAGACCGGGACCGTCCAGAGCGTGAGGGCAAAGGCCACGTAAATCGGCTGGCGGATGATCCGAAAGAGGCCCGTAATCGGCATGTCGGGAAAGACCGGCCGGATGCGCGCCATCAGCGACATCCAACCAAGCGCGCCGGAC
>JBCBKN010000313.1:0-5767 GCA_038521775.1 Pseudomonadota bacterium
GGCAACCGTCTGTCGGACCATCCGGCCGAAAACCGGCGCCGAACCTTGGGCGAACTGCTCATCGAAGGGTCGGAGGCCACGCTTCGGCTGGACGGGGATGGCCGGCTCTGGCTGCGCCGGTTTGGCGAGAATGCCGAGACGCGGCAGCATTTCGACTGGAACGACCATCTTTTCGGCGGCGATTGCGTCTATCTGTGCAACCGGGCGATTCTGGATGCCTGGCTGACCGGTAAGGCGCCAGAGACCGAGGCCAGCCGGTATCTGCGCAACCAGATCATCGAGGATGCGGTCTATGAAAGCGCGGCCTCCGGGCGTTACATGACCGTGGCGCGCAGCAGCTAAGGGAGCACGACATGCGATTGCTGATCACCGGCGGGGGCGGTTTTCTGGGGCAAAAGCTGGCCCGGGCGCTGGCGGAACGCGGCACGCTGCGCGGGCAGCCGATCAGCGCCCTGGTGCTGGCCGATCTTGTCGATCCCGCGCCGGTCGAGGCCCGATTTCCAGTCACATGCGTGACAACCGACATCACGGACGCGGCGGCCTGCGATGCGCTGATGACCCACCGCCCGGATGTGATCTGGCATCTCGCCGCGGTGGTCTCGGGCCAGGCGGAGGCGGAGTTCGACACCGGCATGGCGGTGAACCTCACCGGCTCGCTCAACATGTTTGCGGCGGCACGGGCGATGGGCAGCTGCCCGGTGCTGGTCTTTTCCTCGTCGATCGCCGTCTATGGCGGCGAGATCCCCGACATGATCGAGGATTGGACCCAGCTCAACCCGCAAACCTCATATGGTGCGCAAAAAGCCGCGGCCGAGATGATCCTCACCGACATGTCGCGCAAGGGCCATCTTGACGGGCGCGGGCTGCGCCTGCCCACCATCACCATCCGTCCCGGGCGCCCGAACAAGGCCGCCTCCTCCTTCATGTCCTCGATCTTTCGCGAGCCCCTGCAGGGCGATGAGGCGGTCTGCCCGGTCGACCCGGATTACGCGCTCTGGGCGCTCTCGCCGCGGCGCTGTGTGGAAAACCTCATCATCGGGGCCGAGATCGAGGCCGGGGCGTTGGGCCAGAACCGCTGCCTGGCCCTGCCGGGCAACACCTACACCATCGGCGAGATGGTCGAGGCAATGCGCCGTGTGGCAGGCGACGCCCCGGTGGGCCGGATCCGCTGGGAGAAAGACCCCGAGATCCTGAAGATCGTTCTGGGCTGGCGGGGGCACTTCAACCCCGAAAAAGCCCTGCGCCTGGGCTTTCAGCGCGATGCGGGGTTCGAGGACCATGTGAGGTATTTCCTGGAGGACGACATCCAGCCCGGCTGAGCCCTCGGTCAGGCCCCCCTCAGGCCAACCCGCACTCAAGCCACGGGGGTGAGCAGCGGATCGCCGGCAAAATGCGCCGCCAGATTGCGCACCACCAGATCGCCCATCGCGGCGCGGGTCTTGTGGGTGGCCGAACCCTGATGGGGCGAGAGCACCACATTCTCCATCCCCCACAGCGCCTCGGGCACGGTGGGCTCGGCCTCAAACACATCCAGCGCCGCGCCGCCCAGCTTGCCGTTGCCGAGAAGCTCGACCATCGCAGGTTCGTCGACCAGAGAGCCGCGCGCGACATTCACAAGCACGCCCTCCGGGCCCAGCGCTTCCATCACCTGGCGCGAGACGATGCCGCGCGTCGCCGCAGAGCCCGGTGCGATCACCACCAGCCAATTGACCGTGCGGGCCATCTCCTCCAGATCGGCAAAATAGGTATAGGGCTGATAGGGCTGTTCGCTGCGCCCGTGATAGCTCACCCGCATCTTCATCGCCTGCAGGCGGATGGCGATCTCCTTGCCGATCCGCCCCAGCCCCAGAATGCCGGCATGGGCGCCGGTCAGCTCGCCCGTCAGCCCATAGCCCGCATCCGCCCAGCGGCCTGCCCGAACATGCGCATCGGCCTGCGGGATGCGCCGCACCAGCGCAGTCATCAGCCCCACGGTCAGCTCGGCCACCGCATCATTGAGCACATCGGGCGTGTTCGTCACCCGGATGCCGCGCGCCTTGCAGTCGGGAATGTCGATGGCGTCATAGCCCACGCCATAGCTGGCCGCGATCTCCAGCCCCGGACAGGCCTCGGCGACATCGGCCGGCACCCCCCAATGCCCGTCGGTCGCCACCGCCCGGATCCGCGGCCCGATCTGCGCCAGCACCGCGGTGCGGTCCGCCGCCTCCCATAACCGATGCACGGTATAGGCCTGCGACAGCGCCTGCTCGACGCTGGGTAGCATTGGGCTGATCTGCAGAATCTCGGGTGTGTCGCCTGCGGCCATCGTGTTTGTCCCCTGCTCGGAAAACCTAAATCGATTTAGATTTAGTATTGACCGCATCGGGCGAGCCGCACAATAGTTTTGGGCAGAGAGCCCGGGCGTCAGAACCGGGCCGCATATGGGAGGCCTGGCGCATGGCGTCGGTGACGATTCGCGAGCTGCGGAAATCATTCGGGCCGGTGGAGGTCATCCACGGCGTCAATATCGATATTGAGGATGGCGAGTTTGTCGTGCTCGTGGGCCCGTCGGGCTGCGGCAAATCCACATTGCTGCGGATGATTGCGGGGCTGGAGTCGATCACTTCGGGCGACCTGAAGATCGACGGCCGACTTGTCAACAAGGTCCCTCCCAAAGAGCGCGACATCGCGATGGTGTTCCAGAACTACGCGCTGTATCCGCATATGAAGGTCTATGACAACATGGCCTTCTCGATGAAGCTGCGCTCGGCCCCGAAGGACGAAACCGACCGGCGGGTGCGGCAGGCGGCCGAGATCCTGGGTCTCACCCCCTTGCTCGACCGCTATCCGCGCCAGCTTTCGGGCGGGCAGCGCCAGCGCGTGGCCATGGGCCGGGCAATCGTGCGCGACCCGCAGGTGTTTCTTTTCGACGAGCCGCTCTCGAACCTCGATGCCAAGCTGCGCATCCAGATGCGCACCGAGATCAAGGAGCTGCACCAGCGGCTCAAGACCACCACCGTGTTCGTCACCCATGACCAGATCGAGGCGATGACCCTGGCCGACCGCATCGTGGTGATGAATGCCGGGCGCATCGCTCAGATCGGCGCGCCGCTCACGCTTTACGACAAGCCCGCCAACCAGTTCGTCGCAACCTTCATCGGGGCGCCGTCGATGAACCTGTTTGCGGGCCGCTGGGAAGGTGGTGCGGTGGTGACCGAGGCCGGCCTGCGCCTGCCACTACAGGCCCCGGTCGAGGCCGAGCCTGGCCAGCCCGTCACCTATGGCATCCGGCCCGAGCATCTGCGCATCGACCCCGACGGGGTGCCGGCCACCGTGAAGGTGGTGGAACCGACCGGAACCGAGACGCTGGTCTTTCTGCGCATGGGCGGGCAGGAAACCGTGGCGGTCTTTCGCGACCGGGTGAGCCTTGCCCCGGGCGAGGAGCTGCGGCTCTCGCCCGACCCCGCGCAGGCGCATCTCTTCCATGACACCGACGGTCACCGGCTCAGCGCTTAGGGGGAAGAATGCTCAAATCCATCGATCCGATCCTGAATGCCGATGTGCTTTACGCGCTGCGGGCTATGGGCCATGGCGACGATCTGATCATCGCCGACACCAATTTCCCCTCGGCCTCGGTTGCGGCCGAAACCGGGCTGGGCGCGCTTTTGCGCATCGACCGTCCGGCCGCCGAAGTGGTGCGCGCGGTGCTGTCCGTCATGCCGCTCGACAGCTTTGTCGACGATGCCGCGGCGCGGATGGAGGTGGTCGGAGACCCCGATCAGATCCTGCCCGTGCAGGCCGAGGTGCAGGCCGAGATCGACGCGGCCGAGGGCAAACCCTGGCCGCTGATCGGCATCGAACGCTATGCCTTTTACGACCGCGCCAAGCAGGCCTATGCGGTGATCCAGACCGGCGAGCGGCGTTTTTACGGCTGCTTTGCCCTGCGCAAGGGCGTGATCGGGCCCGAGGCCTGAATGGGCGGCATCGTCATTCTGGGCGTGTTTGTCGCCGACACCGCCTATCGTGCCGCGCGCCAGCCGGTGATGGGCGAAACCATCCTGGGCGAGAGCTTTGCGCTGGGTCCGGGGGGCAAGGGCTCCAACCAGGCCGTGGCCTGCGGGCGGCTGGGGGCGGAGACAGCGATCATCACCAAGCTGGGCGCGGATGATTTTGCCCAGATGGCGCTGAAGACCTGGGCCGAGGCCGGGGTGACGCCGGCCATCAGCCGCGCGCCCGACAGCTATACCGGCGCGGCCTATATTTTTGTCGATGCCGCGACCGGCGACAACGCGATCATCATCGCGCCCGGTGCCGCGGCCCTGATCTCGCCTGAAGATATCGAGGCGGAGGCGGCACGGATCCAGGCAGCCTCGGTCTTTGTCACCCAGCTCGAACAGCCCATCGATGCGGCGCTGCGCGCGCTGCAGATCGCCCGCGCGGCCGGGGTGACGACCGTGCTCAACCCCGCCCCGGCGGCCGAGCTGCCGGCAGGCCTGCTGGGGCAGTGCGATTATGTCACCCCCAACGAGACCGAGGCCGAAGCGCTGACCGGCATTCCGGTGGCGACCGAGGATGAGGCCCGCGCCGCGGCGTTGCGCTTGATCGAGATGGGGGCGGGGGCTGCGGTGATCACCTTGGGCGCGCGCGGTGCGCTTTTCCAGGCGCCGGGGCGGTCGGAGATGGTGCCCGCCTTCAGCGCAGGTCCCGTGGTCGAAACCACCGGTGCTGGCGATGCCTTCAATGGCGGCTTTGCCGTTTCCCTGGCGCGCGGCGAGGATCCGGTGGCCGCCACGCGCTATGGCTGTGCGGTGGCCGGCATCTCGGTCACCCGGCCGGGCACGGCCCCCTCGATGCCCAGCGCCGAGGAGGTCGCCGCCCTTATGTCCCGGGCATGAGCCTCTATGCTGCCCGCCTGAACGCCTTTCGCCTGGGCGCCGAGGCCTATTGGCCGGGCAAGAACCGCATCACCGCGATGGATCTGATCGACCGGGCCGCCACGGTCGAGGGGCTGGGGGCGGCCGATCTGAACTATCCCGACCATTTTGCCGATGCAGATCCCGCCGCCATGGCACGGCATCTGGGCGCGGCCGGCCTTGCGCTCAACGGTCTGGCGATGCGTTATTACACCGATCCGGGCTTCAAGCTGGGCGCTTTCACCCATCCCGACCCCGCCACGCGGCGCGCGGCCATCGATCTGACCAAGCGTGGGCTCGATGCGCTGGCCGAGATGGGCGGGCGGCTGATGACGCTGTGGATGGGGCAGGACGGGGTCGATTATGCCTTCCAGGCCGAGTACGCGCGGATGTGGGACGACACCATCGTCGCGATGGCCGAAATTGCCGATCACAACCGCGATCTCGACATCGCCATCGAGTACAAGCCCGATGAGCCGCGCGCCTTTGCACTGATGCCCGACATGGCCACGACCCTGTTGGCGCTGGGGGAAATCGGCCGCACCAATACCGGCGTGACGCTCGATTTTGCCCATATGCTCTATGCCGGCGAGATGCCGGCCCTGGCCGCCACCCATGCCGCGCGCTGCAGCCGGATCTTGGGCCTTCATCTCAATGACGGGTATGGCAAACGCGATGACGGGCTGATGGTGGGCTCGGTGCACCCGGTCCAGACGGTCGAACTTTTGGTCACGCTGGCCCGGCTGGGCTATGCGGGTGCGATTTATTTCGACACCTTCCCCGACCAGGGCGGGCTCGACCCGGTGGCCGAGGCGCAGACCAATGTGCAGGCGACCGATCGGCTGCGCCGCCTGGCCGCCGAGCTTGCCGACGAC
>JBCBKN010000314.1:0-5760 GCA_038521775.1 Pseudomonadota bacterium
GTGGCCGGGCATGCCGCCAGCCGGGCCGCTGCGGTCGCGGTGATGGCGACCTCGGGCTATGCGCGCGAGACCGGGGCCGGGGATTTCGTGCGGCGCGGTCTTCCAAGGGCGACCCTGCCGGTGGCCCTGGGCCTTGCAGGTGCCTGCACGCTGCCACTCGCCTGGCTTGACTGGCCGGCCGCAATCACCGGCCTGGCGGCGGCGGCCATCCTCACCGCGGTCTTCCGGCGCTGGAGCCTGCGCCGCCTGGGCGGGCACACGGGCGACACGCTGGGCGCGGCCGAACAGCTCGCCCAGACCGCGCTTTTGCTGGCGGTGGCGGCATGGAGCTGATCTTTCTGCGCCACACCCGGCCCGACATTGCCGAGGGGGTCTGTTATGGCCGCAGCGATCTTGGGCTGGCCGCAGACCACGCGGCCGAGGCGGCACGGCTGATCCGCGAGCTGCCGCCCTGCGGGCGCATCCTGACCAGCCCCCTGCAGCGATGCGCGCTGCTTGCCCAGCGGATCGGCCAGGCCCGTGGGATCGCGGTCGAGCCGGATGCGCGTCTGGCCGAGATGGATTTCGGCCGCTGGGAAGGCTTGGCCTGGGACGCGATCCCCCGCCACGAGCTTGACGCCTGGGCGGAGGATTTCATGGGCGCCCGCCCGCATGGCGGCGAGACGGTTGCCGATCTGCTGGCGCGGGTGCAGGCGCTGCTTGGCACATTCGAGCCCGTCGAGCCCGTCGAGCCCGTGTCCGAAGCCACCCGGGGCAGCGCGACCGCGCGGGATGCAACGCTGATCGTCACCCATGCCGGCGTGATCAAGGCCGCGCTCGTGGCCACGGGCAATCCCGATGGCTGGCAGGCGCGCCCCGGTTTCGGCGAGACCCGCCGCATCCGGTTGCCCTAGACAGGCGCGCCCCCTCAGCCGGCATCCGCAGGGCCGGCCCGGTCTGATAGGGCGCCAGCAGCTGTGCCAATGGCACCCGCGCGCCCAGCCGCGCGCAGAGAAGATAGATGCCGCCGACCTTGCGCTGCAAAAACAGCATATCGGCGGGCGGGATGTGCCAATGGCTGCTGTCGCCGCCAACCTCCATCCCGGCCGCGCGCATGCGCGCAACAAGATCCGAGCGGCCGAAATCGAAAGGCGCGGTCTGCCGCAGGGGCGCAAAGGCCATCTCGGCCACGGCCATCATCTCGGCCCGCAGCGCCTCGGGCGCATTGGGCGGCATCAGCCCGGCCTCCACAGCCACCCGCTCCAGCGCCGGCTGATCGCCCGCAAGCCCGGTTTCCAGGATCTGCGCAAGCTGGGTTTGAACCTGCGGCGAAACCTCGCGCGTGGCGCCGAAATCCAGCAGCACGATCCGCCCGCTCTCGGGCTGGACGCGGTAATTGGCGAAGTTCGGATCGGTCTGCATCCAGCGGAACTCAAAGATCTCGCGCAGGGTGAGCGCGATGAGGCGCGCCGCCGCGCAGTCCCGCTCGGGCTGCGGGCGCTCGGCCAGGCTCTCCACCGGGGCTGCGGCCACAAAATCCATCGCCAGAATGTCGGACGTGGTCAGATCGGCATGCAGCGCCGGCACCAGAAACGCCGGATCATCGGCCAAGAGCGTGCCGAATCGCGCCAGGCAGGCGCCCTCGCGCTCATAATCGGCCTCCTCATGCAATTGCCGCCGCGCTTCCTCCAGCAAGGGCCGGATGTCGAGCGTTCGGGGCAGCATCCCGGACGCGCGGATCAGGGCGGAGAGATTGCGCAGATCGCTGTCGATGCTGCGCCGCACGCCCGGATACTGCACCTTGATGGCCAGATCGCGCCCGTCGCGGGTGAGCGCGCGGTGCACCTGACCGATCGAGGCGGCCGCGATCGGCTGAACATCGAACCGCGCGAAGCGGCGCAGAAAATCGGGTCCCCACGCGGCGGCCAGCACCGATTTGAGCTGTTTGGGCGGCATCACATGCGCCTCGGCCCGCAGCCGGGAGAGGATGCCCGAAAGCTCGGGCGGCAGGATGTCGCCAGCCTCCATCGACAAAAGCTGGCCAAGCTTCATGGCCGCGCCGCGCATCCGCGACAGCTCCTCGGTCAGACGGCGGGCATTCCTTGGGGTCAAGAGCAGATCCTGCAGCGCCGGGCGCTCGCCCTGGGCAAGGCGGCGCGCACCGCCCAGCGCAACCCGGCCGGCGATGCCGGTCGCCAAGCCGCCCATCCGCGCCAGACGCGACACCCGGCCGGTGGGCACCGGGGCGGCATTCGGGGTACCACTCAGGGTCGCGGTCGGGCTGCCACTCGGGGTGGCACTCGGGGCAGCACTCGGGGCGGCACTCGGGGCGGGGCGATCGGGTCCGCGGCTCATGCATCGCCCGCCAGTGCCAGCCGGATCGGGCCGCGTGCCGAACGCGGGTCGACGCGCTGGCCGCGCTGGGTTGCCCGCAGGGCGCCCTGGTCGATCAGGCGCCCGGCCATCGCGCGGACCCGCGGCATCAGGGGCAGCCACTCCTCGCTCAGCGCCCGCGCGGCCTCCGATGGGCAGAAACTGCGCGCGGGGCCGCGGCGTTCGGCCAGCCGCCGCAGCGTCTGGGCGATCTCTTCATCGCTGGTAATGCTCGTCGACATGCGGGCGTCCCTTGCCAATCGGTCGCCCGGGCCGATATAGCAGCCCCAAGCTGTGCATCCAGCCCCGGGGAGTAGCATGCCAAAGATCAACGGAAACGAAATCCGCTCCGGAAACGTGCTTGAGCACAATGGCGGGCTGTGGGTGGCCGTTAAGGTCAACCATGTCAAACCCGGCAAAGGCGGGGCGTTTGCACAGGTCGAGATGAAGAACCTGCGCAACGGATCCAAGCTCAACGAGCGGTTCCGCTCAGCCGATAAGGTCGAACGCGTGCGGCTGGAACAAAAGGATCAGCAATTCTTGTATGAAAGCGACGGGATGCTGGTCTTTATGGACAATGAGAGCTTTGAGCAGATCGAGCTGCCCGCCGATATTCTGGGTGAGCGGCGGCCGTTTCTGCAGGATGGCATGACCTGCCAGATCGAATATTATGAGACCGAAGCCCTAAGCATGACCCTGCCCGAGAAGGTCACCTGCACGGTTGAGGAGACCGAGCCGGTGGTCAAGGGACAAACGGCGGCCAACAGCTTCAAGCCCGCGCTTTTGGACAATGGCGTGCGCATCACCGTGCCGCCTTTTGTGGGCCAGGGCGAGGCGATTGTGGTGTCGACCGAGACCATGGAGTATGTCGAGCGCGCGTGACGCGCCCGGCGTCTCGCCCAGATGTCAACCGCATCCCCCACGCTCAACATCATGATCAAGGCCGCGCGCCGCGCCGCGAGAGGTCTGGTGCGCGATTTCGGCGAGGTGGAGAACCTGCAGGTTTCGGTGAAATCGGCCGGCGATTTCGTCTCAAAGGCCGATCTGCGCTCGGAAAAGGTTCTGCGCGAAGAGCTTTTGGGCGCGCGGCCGGCCTATGGCTGGCTGGGCGAGGAGGGGGGAGAGACCCCGGGCCGGGATCCCACCCGACGCTGGATCGTCGATCCGCTCGACGGCACGACCAATTTCCTGCATGGCATGCCGCATTGGTCGATCTCGATTGCGCTGGAGCATAAGGGCGAGATCGTCATCGGCGTGGTCTATGACCCGGTCAAGGACGAGATGTTTGTGGCCGAGAAGGGCCAGGGCGCCTGGGTGAATGACCGGCGGCTGCGGGTCTCGGGCCGGCGGGAGTTTTCGGCCTGCGTTTTCGGCACCGGCATCCCCTTTGCCACGATCGGCGACCTGCCGGGCACGCTTGCCGATCTGTCGCGCCTGCTTCCGCATTGTGCCGGGGTTCGGCGGATGGGGTCGGCCGCGCTCGATCTGGCCTGGGTCGCGGCGGGCCGGTTCGACGGGTTCTGGGAGCGCAAGCTCAACCGCTGGGATATTGCCGCCGGGCTGATCCTGGTGCGTGAGGCGGGCGGGCTGGTGGGCAGCCTTGCAGAAGGAGGTCCCTTGGACACAGGCTCGATCATGACCGCCAATGGCGAGGTCTATGAGCGCTTTGGTGGGATCCTGACCGGCACGGTCGCCCCAACGCCTGCCTGATCCGACACCTTCCTGAACATTCGTCTGCCTGAACCGTCGCTTGCCTGATGCGACGCCTGCCCGCGCAACAGCCTGCCTAACTTGACCTGGCCCCGCAGCGGAGCCCGCGTCGAAACCTGGCGCTTACTCCGACCTGAATGCCCGTCAGAGCCGCTCGATCAGCCGCAGCTCCGCCGCCCCGGCCTGAAGCGGGCCATTCGCCCGGTCAAACCGCAGATGCGCCAGCCCAATCGTGCCGGAGACCGAAAAGAGGGTGCCGGCCGGACGCTCGCCCGCAGTGACCGGCGTTCCGGGCGGCGCATCGCCCGACAGCGCAACCCGCGCAAGCCCCTTGCGCAGCTCGGCCTTGTGCTTCATCCGCGCCGTGACCTCCTGGCCGACATAGCAGCCCTTCTTGAAATCGACGCCGTGAAACCGCTCGAACCCGGCTTCCAGGATGAAGGTCTCGTCGGCGCGCAGCTCGGCCCCCGTTGCCGGCACGCCCAGCCCGATGCGCAGCGCCTCATAGCTGGCCAGATCGCCCGCCGCGGCGTCCAGGCGGGCGAGCGCATCCGCAGGCGTGTCGGTCAGCAGCCGCCAGCCCAGCCCGGCATGGCGCGGGTCGCGCAACGCGCCGGCAGCTGGCGCGTCGAACTGCCCGTCCGGGGCGCGTGTGCCGGGGTCAGGGACCGCACCCTCGGCAGGCTGGGACGCGGCAAAACCCGGATCGGGCCAGATCAGCAGCGTTGAAAGCTCGGTCAATGCGATGCTGACATTGCGCCGCAACCGATACATCGTGAGGCGCTGGACAAGCGCCTGGGCCCGCGACGCGGCCACATCGATGAGGATGGCAGGCTCGGCGCCGGCCTCGCCCGACGCGCCACCCGGCAGGTCATCATCGGTGGATGCATCCGGGGCCGCAGGTGCGCGCTCGGTAAAGAGCAGGAAATCAAAGAGGAATTTGCCCTGAGGGGTCAGCAGCGCGCTGTAGAGCGCCGCCTCTTCGCTCATCCGGCCCAGATCATTGGTCACCAGGTCCTGCAAAAAGGCGGCCGCATCCGTGCCGCCGACCCGCAGCACCGCCCGACCGGGGTCGACCGCCGCAAGCATGCGCATGCGTTCCATCGTCAGGTGACCCCACTCTTTGCTTGACCGCACCCTGGCAGATATAAGGGTTCGCGGCGGTCTTCAAGACTGGCCGTGTCGGGGGTCGGTTGTTGGGAGGATGAGGGTCCATGGCGGCGCCGTTGTCGATTGTCATTCCGACCTATGATGCGGTGCATCGTCTGGGTCCCTGTCTTGCCGCGCTGACCGAGGCGCTGGGCGAGGGTCTGATCAGTGAGCTGATCATCGCCGATGGCGGGTCGCGCGACGATATCTCCACCCTGGCCGATGCGGTGGGCGCGACGCTGGTTCTGGCCCCGCGCGGCCGCGGCAGCCAGCTTGCCGCCGGGGCGCAGGCGGCGCGGGGCGACTGGTATCTCTTCCTGCATGCCGACACCGTGCTGTCGCCGGGCTGGTCGGCGGTGGTGGCCGAGCATATTGCGCGCCACCCCGACAGGGCCGGCTGGTTTCAGCTGCGCTTTGATGCGGTCGGGTTCTGGCCCTGGCTGGTTGCGCGCTGGGCCAATCTGCGCGCCCGCCGGCTGGGTCTGCCCTATGGCGATCAGGGGCTCCTGATCAGCCAGGCGCTCTACGCCTCCAAGGGCGGCTATCGCA